>JAGWVG010000236.1 GCA_018970965.1 Alphaproteobacteria bacterium
AGATGTGGCGGGCAGCGCATCCATCAGCGTGCCGCTTCCGTCTGCCGCCAAGGTGAGCGTGCGCACACCTTGGGGTGGTGTTGCATCTGGATCATGAATGTAAAGTGCAGGCTCGGCATCGCCGACAAAATAGGCGAGTTCCGCCGGCGTATAGCCAGTGTTGAGCGGCATATAGATGGCGCCCAGCCACAAGCAGCCAAAATAAAGGAACAGCGCTTCAGGCGATTTTTCGATTTGCGCGGTCACGCGATCGCCGGGGGCAACGCCCAAGGATTTCAACCCCTCGGCAAAGCGCCGGCTTTGAGCCAGCAGGTCACCATAAGTGACGATGCGGCCTTCGGGCGTTACAAGAAAAGGCCGCCCGGGGTCTGATGCGCCAAGCGCGTCAATCCGGGCGGCCAAATCTGTCATCAGTGATGGACCTTACAGGCCCAGCTTGGTCGCTTCGCTGAACGGAATGTCCTTATCCGGGCGGATTTCCCCGGGCAGGCCCAACACGCGTTCGGCAATGATGTTGCGCAAAATCTCATCGGTGCCGCCCGCGATGCGCAGGCCTGCCGAGCCAATATAGCTCGTCTGGAAGCGCGTCAGGTGGGGCAGGTCGGGCGCGTCATCGCCCATCATCAGCCCGGCGCTTTCGCACAGGTCTGCGGCAAAGGCGCCCATATCCTGCATGTTATTGGCAATGACAATTTTGGAGATTGAGGATTCCGGCCCCGGCGTGCGGCCGGAGGACAAGGCCGAGATCGTCCGCATCCGGGTCAGCGCAATGCCCTGATCCGCAATATAGGCATCGGCCACTTGCTGACGGACATGGCTTTGTTCCAGCGCGCTGCCTTCGGCAAAGTCGATGGCCTTCGCCAGTTCAATCATTTCCTTCACGCCCGGCGCGCTCGCGGGTTTGCCGCCAACGGCCAGACGCTCGTGCATCAACGTTGTCAGCGAGACTTTCCAGCCTTCACCGACTTCGCCCAGACGGTGCGTGTCCTTAATCCGGACATCGGTGAAGAAGACTTCGTTAAACTCGCTGCCGCCTGACATTTGCTTAATCGGACGCACTTCAACGCCCGGTGCCTTCATATCGATGATGAACATCGTCAGGCCCTTATGCTTGGGTACATTGGGGTCGGTGCGCGTAACGACAATCCCAAAGTCTGACAAATGCGCGCCAGAGGTCCACACCTTCTGGCCGTTGATCACCCATTCATCGCCATCGCGTTCGGCGCGGGTGCGAATGCCCGCCAAATCAGATCCGGCAGCAGGCTCGGAGAAGAGCTGACACCAGACTTCCTCACCCTTCATGGCGATGGGCACATAACGTTGCGCGATATCGGGGCTCAGCGCATGCGTGAAGACGGTGGGAATGCACATGCCAAGGCCAATGGCATAAAGGCCTGTCGGCGCATTATATTTGGCTTCTTCTTGGTTGAAGATGATTTGTTGCATGGCGTTGCCACCCTGGCCGCCAACTGCCTTGGGCCATGTGATGCCGACATAGCCGGCTTCATATTTGCGCGCCTGCCATTTTTTGGCGGCAGCAACTGATTCCGCCCGGCTGCTGTGATCGCGATCCGGCAGGGCATCTTTATTGGCTTCAATCCACGCGCGGACTTTGGCGCGATAGGCGGCTTCTTCTGGAGTGTCTTCGAAATCCATTTTTCCGTCTCCCTTATGCGGCCATCATCGTGTTGCGCTGTTCAAGCGCACGGACGAGCACATCGGCCCAATGTGCTTTGGCGCCGAGCATCAGCGTCAACAGACGCGCCCGGCGATAATAAAATTGGCAATCGCTTTCCCAGGTAAAGCCAATGCCGCCATGCAGCTGGACATTTTCTTCCGCCGCAAATTGATAGGCATCCATTGCTGCCAAACGCGCGCCCGCAGATGCTTGGACCAACTCGCTTGCCCCTGTCAGCAGGGCCCATGCGCCATAATAGGCATGGCTGCGCGCCAGTTGGTTCTTGATGTACATATCTGCCAGACGGTGTTTGACGGCCTGATAGCCTGCAATTTTACGGCCAAAGGCGACGCGTTCTTTGGCATAGCCCAGCGCCATTTCCATCGCGGCATCGGCGCCGCCTAAGCCTTCAAACGCCAGCAGCACGGCGGCAGATTGCAGGAATTGTTCGAGCCCGGCTTGGCCGTGATCGAGCGGTTCAACGGCCGCATTGTTCAGTGTGACGCGCGCAGACAAGCGAACCAGGTCGATGGTTTCTACACTGTCCATGGCGACGCCCGCTGCGCCGGTTTCGACCAGATACAGGCCATCGGAGCCGGAGAAGATGATGAAGTCGGCCACTTTGGCATCGGCCACGGGCACTTTAACGCCCGTTGCTTTACCATCAGCAATTTTGATCTTGGACCGCGTGCCCGGTGTCGCGGTGCCTTCAGCCAAGGCGACTGTGCCAATGGCCGAGCCATCTGCCAGCTTGGGCAGCCATTTGGCTTTTTGCGCGTCGGTGCCATGCGCGATCAGCGCTTCGGTGGCCAAGAGGACCGAGGAGGTAAAAGGCACAGGCGAAACAACACGGCCAACTTCTTCTGCCAGCACGCACAGCTCAAGCACCGACAGGCCCAGCCCGCCATGTTCTTCCGGGATGCGCAGCGCGGTCCAGCCCAGCGCGACAATTTCTGCCCATAGAGCGCGATCAATGCCGCTTTCGGCTGTCATCACCGCACGGGCTTTGTCGCGACCAGAGCGATCCTCCAAAAAGCGTCGTGCTTGTTCGCGCAGGGCCTCTGCTTCTTCCGAAAACTGGAAATTCATGCCGCATCTCTCCACTCATGTTCTGTTCTCTCAAAGATCGTCCCATAGCGGCTGTCAATTGCCTTTTCGCCCATATCGTGCGCTGGGCCGTGTTGACGTTACGGAAGTGGGGCAGCCGCGCATCGCGGGGCTTAACGCCATCGTAACTTTGATCCTCCAGAAACGCATCGGTCATTTTGGGGATAGGCGTTATGCAAGAAATCGGCTGGCGGAGTCCCGAC
>JAGWVG010000237.1 GCA_018970965.1 Alphaproteobacteria bacterium
TCTTCCATCAACCCAATATCGTTAATGTCCGGGACCTTGGAGCACCCAATGCCTTGGTCGATCCAGCGGACCACATACCCCAAAATGCCTTGGGCATTATTCTCCAGCTCTTCACGAACTTCTTCAGCGGACCAATTATGCCCCGGTTCAGCCACTGGAATCGTCAATAACGGCGCCAAATCTGGCGTGGCTTGTGTTGCAAGCTCGCGCTGGCGCGCGAACACATCCACACGATGATAATGGGTGGCATGGAGCGTTGCAGCGGTTGGTGATGGGACCCAGGCCGTGTTTGCACCAGCCTTGGGATGCCCAATCTTTTGATCAAGCATATCGCGCATCATATCCGGCGCAGCCCACATGCCCTTGCCAATCTGCGCCTTGCCAGACAGACCACAGGCAAGGCCAATTTGCACATTGCGCGCCTCATAAGCCTGTATCCAATCGCTCGACTTCATCGCTGCCTTGCGGATCATCGGCCCTGCCTGCATCGCGCTGTGCATTTCATCACCCGTGCGATCGAGAAAGCCTGTGTTAATGAACACAATTCGATCCTTCACGGCATGGATGCACGCGGCCAAATTGGCAGACGTGCGGCGCTCTTCATCCATAACGCCAACTTTAATGGTGTGTCGCGGCAGCCCGAGCAGATCTTCCACCGCATCAAACAGATCATTGGTAAAGGCGCACTCATCTGGGCCGTGCTGTTTTGGCTTCACAATATAAATACTGCCGGTGCGGCTGTTGCGGACCTTACCCAGCCCCTTCAAATCATGAAGGCCGCAGAGCGAGGTGAAGACCGCATCCATAATGCCCTCGGGCGCTTCGCTGCCATCGGCCAGCAAAATCGCCGGATTGGTCATCAAATGACCGACATTGCGGACGAATAACAAGCTGCGCCCATGGAGAACCTCGTCGCCCCAAACGCGATCGGCTTCCAAACTGCGGGTCAGCGTACGGCCCGCCTTTTCAAAGTGCGCAACCAAATCGCCGCGCATGAGGCCCAACCAATTTGTGTAGGCGGCCACCTTATCTTGCGCATCCACAGCCGCGACGGAGTCTTCCAAATCGACAATTGTGGTAAGGGCGGATTCCAAAACCACATCCTTAATGCCCGCTGGATCATCGCGGCCAATGGGATGGTTGCGATCAATCAAAATCTCAATTGCCAGACCATGATGGCGCAGCAACACATCGTCCCCTCGCCGGGTGATTGAGACATTTGCGTCAGCCAGCGTCAAGCTGCCGCCGGTCCAATCTGCCCACCGCCCGTCTGCCAAAGGCACGACATCATCCAGAAAGGCTTTTGCTGCTGCAATCACGGCCGCGCCGCGAACCGGATCATATCCGCCCGGCTTGGCTGGCGCGGCATCTAGGGCATCGGTGCCATAGAAGGCATCGTAAAGGCTGCCCCAGCGCGCATTAGCGGCGTTGAGCACAAAGCGATCATTTAAAACGGGCACAACCAATTGCGCGCCGGCCATAGTGGCAATCTCATCATCCACATTGCGCGTGCCAATTTGGAAAGGCGCCGGTTGCGGCACCAAATAGCCAATCTCAGTCAAAAAGGCCTGATAGGCTGCCATATCGCGGATGGGGCCGGGATTGGCTTTATGCCAAGCATCTAATCGTTGTTGAATGGCATCTCGCGTGGCCAGAAGCGCGCGATTGCGGGGCGCGAAGCGGGCAAAAATATCGGCCAGGCCCGACCAAAGCTGCTCTGCGGAAATCCCTGTTCCCGCCAAAGCCTTGGTTTCGACAAAATCAGCGAGAAGCCCTGCCACCTGAAGGCCGGCGCGCTCGGTATAGCCTGTCATGATTTACCCTCTATTCGCGTTACACTTGACTGATTAGCGCATTTCTGGGGAGGAAAAGGGCCACATCTTTATGCGCGAATTTACCTGTCGGTGCAAGCTGTGCTGGCAACGCCCCTCTCGCCTTTAGTTTGGCGCGCGGTTATGAAGGTGCATGGCGTCGCTCTCCTCAGCCGAACAGGCGGTACTTGATCACATTGATCCCAGCATGATGCTTGCGCAGGTAGAATGCTGGGCCGCCATCAACAGCGGCACAAACAACCTCGCAGGTCTCAAGCAAATCGCCGGTGAACTTGCTGAGGCTTTCGCCCTGCTCCCGGGCGATATCCGGCTGGTTGATCCTGATCCAGTTGAAAGCGTGGATGCTCAGGGCAAGATCAGCCACATTCCGCGTGGCCAACATCTTCATCTTTGCGTTCGCCCCAACGCCCCGCTCCGCATCTTGCTGACGGGCCATATGGATACTGTCTTTGGGGCCGACCACCCTTTTCAAACGCTGACATGGCAAGAAGCCAATATTCTCAACGGCCCCGGTACGGCAGATATGAAAGGCGGCATTGCTGTTATGCTCGCGGCCTTAAAGGCTTTGGAATGCAGCGCCTTTGCGCCCCAGCTTGGCTATGATGTCCTCCTTAATTCTGATGAAGAGACAGGAAGCCATGCCTCTGCCCGCTTAATTGCAGATGTTGCCAAGGGCAAAACCGCGGCTTTGACCTATGAGCCTGCATTGCCAGATGGGACATTGGCCGGCGCACGGCCCGGCAGCGGCAATTTTTCAATCACGCTTCATGGTAAAGCGGCGCATGCTGGGCGCAACCCTGAAGAGGGCCGCAATGCGCTTCTCGCAGCTGCAGACCTTGCTTTGCGGCTGGCTGGGCTCCGAAATCCAGCCCTAAATGTTAACCCCGCACGCATTGATGGCGGCGGGCCGAACAATATTGTTCCAGACTTGGCAATCTTACGGATCAACCTGCGCCCTGAAACGCCCGATGCAATGGCTGCCGCCATGGCGGACATGCAGGCTGCGATCAAAGCCGTTTCCGCTGCGCATGATGTCCACGCGCATCTGCATGGCGGGTTTAATCGTCCACCAAAGCCGCTCGACGCCAAAACAGAGCATTTATTTGGGCTGGTGCGC
>JAGWVG010000238.1 GCA_018970965.1 Alphaproteobacteria bacterium
ATCGGGCGACCAGCGCGGGCTTGAAAAATTTGATGCGCCCGACAGAAGCGGGCGATGCTCGCCCGTTGCCACATCCACAATCCAGATGTTGGCGCGCGCGCGATCGGTCATGATGTCAAAGCCGCGGCGGACATAGGCAATTTTCTTGCCATCGGGCGAGATTTGCGGGTCTGACGCATATTCCAGAGCAAACAAATCAATTGGCTTGTAGCTGCGGCTTTGTGCCGTAGGCTCAGCCGCTTGAGCCAAGGTTACAGCCGGGCATAGCGCAAGTGCAGCCACGGCGGTTAACATGCGGAATCGGGTCATCAAATCGCCTCCTATTTCTGAGACGGGCATAGACGCAGCGCGCCGCCGGGAAAAGACAAGCGATCTGGTTTGCGTCGTTCTGGCAGCGATTATTGTGCTGCACTGCACAATTTTGTTGCGCGCCGACGTCTGCGGAGTCATTCTTCAAAAATGACAACCAACCGGACAATCTTAGAAGCCATTGCCACCAAACGCTGCCTGACGGCTTCGTATAATGGCACCGCATTTTTGCTGGCGCCGCATATCTTATATACCCGAATTGATCTGGTTTATCTGGATGCTGTGCCCATCACCAAAAATGGCGCGCCGCCCCGCGAAGTGAAGATGGCGACGTTTAAAGTCGATGGCATGTCTGACATCGCGCTTGCTGATGACGAATTTGAGTTAAGCCCGCTTTATGAGCCCTGGCAGGAAAAATATCGCGATAAAACGCTGTTCTCTGTGCCGGAATAAATTCTGCGTCAGAAAGCGCATCGCCCCCCTGCATCAATCGGCTGCGGGGGGCGATGGTAATAATTAAGCCGCGATGCTCGCGCGGTCCTTCAATTCCTGATTGAGCATTTCGGCAATCAAGAAGGCAAGTTCCAGCGATTGGCCAGCATTGAGGCGCGGGTCGCAATGTGTGTGATAGCGATCAGCCAGATTTTGCTCGGTGACATCAATGGCGCCGCCTGTGCATTCGGTAACGTTTTGGCCCGTCATCTCGATGTGAATGCCGCCGCCATGCGTGCCTTCAGCCCGATGCACTGCAAAGAAGCCGCGGACTTCAGCCAAGATCCGCTCAAAGGGGCGCGTCTTATAGCCATTTGCCGCCTTGACGACATTGCCATGCATCGGATCACAAGACCAAATGACGGGATGGCCCTCAGCCTTCACGGCGCGGACCAGCGCGGGGAGATGCGCCTCAATCTTGTCATGCCCATAGCGCGTGATGAGCGTCATGCGGCCCGGCACGCGATTGGGGTTGAGCGTATCCAGCAGGCGAAGCAAGGCGTCAGGCTCAAGGCTTGGGCCGCACTTCATGCCAATTGGGTTGCCGATGCCGCGCAGATATTCAACATGCGCCGAGCCGACAAAGCGCGTGCGATCGCCGATCCACAGCATATGCGCCGAGGTGTCATACCATTGGCCCGTCAGCGAGTCTTGGCGTGTGAGTGCTTGCTCATAAGGCAGCAGAAGGGCCTCATGGCTGGTGTAGAAGCTGGTGCCCTTGAGTTGCGGCACTGTGTCTGGATCAATGCCGCATGCCGCCATGAAGTCGAGCGCTTCGGCAATCCGGTCTGCCACATCCTGAAAGCGCTTGGCCCAGGGCGAACGGCCCATGAAATCGTGCGTCCACGCATTGACTTGGTGTAGATTGGCATATCCGCCTTGCGCAAAGGCGCGCAGCAAGTTGAGCGTGGCGGCAGATTGCGAATAGGCACGCAACATACGCTGCGGGTCTGGCGCGCGGCCTTCTGCCTCGAAAGCGATGTCGTTGATAATGTCGCCGCGGTAGCTGGGCAGCGACACGCCATCCACATCTTCCATATCGGCCGAGCGGGGTTTGGCGAACTGGCCGGCCATACGGCCGACTTTGACAGTCGGAAGCTTGGACGAGAAGGTCAGAACAACGGCCATCTGCAACAAAACCTTGAAGGTGTCGCGGATGTTGTTGGGGTGAAATTCAGCAAAACTTTCGGCGCAATCCCCGCCTTGCAGCAAAAACCCTTTTCCTTCCGCGACCTGCGCAAGCTCAGCCGTCAGGCTGCGGGCTTCGCCAGCAAATACCAGCGGCGGAAAATTCGACAATGTCTCGGTGGCAGAGGCCAAAGCCCCGGCATCGGGATAGGTGGGGAGCTGACGTGCCTCGTGGGCGGTCCAGCTTTCAGGTGTCCAGTTTTGCGTCATAACCCGCCGCCCTTGCGCAAAAATCACGCCGAACGCAAGGATTTCGCATTTTTAGTCCAAAAACAGCCCGCGCATATCGCGGGTGTTGCTGATGGAATAAAGCCGGGGGAGGAGGGGGCTCCCCCGGCTCGTGACGTTTTAGGCGGCCTGACGCGTTTCGCTTGCATCAATCAGCGACGCCACATTGGCATTCGCAATTTCAATACGCCGCGGCTTCATCGCTTCGGGCACTTCGCGCACCAAGCTGATTGCAAGAAGGCCGTTTTCAAGATGCGCACCACGCACGTGCACATGATCTGCCAGCTGGAAGCGGCGCTCAAAGGCCCGCGTTGCAATGCCGCGGTGGAGAAATTCGCGTGGCTGCGCGTCGTCAGCAGATGCCTCGGCCTTGCGGGCGCGGACGACCAGCAGATTTTGCTGTGCGGTCAATTCAATCTCATCCTGCGCAAAGCCAGCCACGGCAATGGTGATGCGGTAGGCATCCTCGCCTGTCCGTTCAATATCATAGGGCGGGTAATTGCTGGCATTGCCATCGACTTGGGCCAGATTTTCGAGCGTATCGAACAGGCGATCAAAGCCAATGGTTGAACGGCGATAGGGAGAAAAATCAAAAACAGTTCGCATCTTGAATGTCCTTTCTCAAAGCAACATCTAAGTCAGGCAGCGATGCGCAGATGCATCCGCCGCCCCGCCGAGCCCGAAATGGCACCCGGTCTGCCTGAGATGGGTTGGGGAATGGAATTTACAAG
>JAGWVG010000239.1 GCA_018970965.1 Alphaproteobacteria bacterium
GTGGCCACCATTCCGGGCCGGACTGTGATTGGTATCGAGCTGCCCAATCAGAAGCGTGAAAGCGTGGTGCTGCATGAACTGATCGCGAGTGAGAGCTTTAGCGAGCAAGCGGGCCAGCTTCCCATTGTGTTGGGTAAAAATATTGCGGGTGATCCAGTCATTGCTGATTTGGCCCCTATGCCCCACCTTCTGGTCGCAGGGACGACTGGCTCGGGTAAGTCCGTGGGTCTAAACGCGATGATTGTGTCGTTGCTCTATCGGCTCACACCCGATCAATGCCGCATGATCATGATCGACCCCAAAATGCTCGAACTGAGCATTTATGACGATATTCCCCACCTCCTTTCGCCGGTGGTCACTGAGCCGGCCAAGGCAATCCGCGCGCTCAAATGGGCCGTCGAGCAGATGGAAGACCGCTATCGTATGATGGCCTCGGTCGGCGTGCGCAGTCTGGCGAGCTTTAATGAAAAGGTGCGGACCGCGCAGGCCAAAGGCTCTTTCCTCGGCCGCCGTGTGCAGACGGGCTATGATGCGGACACGGGCCAGCCCATCTACGAAGAAGAAAAGCTGGAATATCAGCCCATGCCGCAGATTGTCGTCATCGTTGACGAGTTGGCGGATTTGATGATGACAGCGGGTAAGGAAGTGGAATTCCTCATCCAGCGCTTGGCGCAAAAGGCGCGCGCAGCGGGCATTCACTTGATTATGGCAACGCAGCGTCCGTCGGTCGACGTGATTACTGGCGTCATCAAAGCCAATCTGCCCACGCGCATCAGCTTTGCCGTCACCTCCAAAATCGATTCTCGAACCATTTTGGGCGAACAAGGGGCGGAACAGCTGCTGGGCAAGGGCGATATGCTGTACATGCCGGGCGGCAAGCAGATTGCCCGCGTACATGGCCCCTTCGTGTCAGATGAAGAGGTACGCGCCGTCGCGGACCATTGGCGTGGCCAAGGCAAGCCAGATTATATCCAAGCTGTGACCGAAGAGCCCGAAGAAGGTGGCTGGGATTTGGATGGCGCACCGGCGGGCGAAGATTCGGCAGAAGACCAAATTTATCGCCGCGCGCTTCAGGTGGTGGCCGAAAGCCAAAAGGCCTCGACCAGCTATATCCAGCGGCAATTGCGCATCGGCTATAACTCTGCCGCGCGCCTGATTGAGCGGATGGAAGCCGAAGGCAAGGTGAGCCGGCCGGACCATGTTGGCCGCCGTGAAGTTCTCATCGATACCGACGGACACGCTATCTGACAGTTCAGCGCGCGTTCAACGCACAGCGCGCAGAGCATCACCCGATGGATTAGAGGATGATGATGATACGCTTCTCATATTTCGCGCCCGTTGTGGCGATGGTGGCCACCGCTCCTGCAGGTGCGGCCACGCTGGCTGATGTTCAAGGCCATTTGCGCGCTGTGACGTCGATGACAGCCGATTTCACGCAGACCGACCGCGCAGGCAAAACCGTGACTGGGACGATCAGCCTCAAGCGCCCCGGCAAGGTGCGTTTTCAATATGAAAAAAATGTACCGATCTTGATCGTGGGAGATGGCAAGGCGCTGACCTTTATCGATTATTCAGTGCGTCAGGTGCAGCGCTGGCCCATTGGCAATACGCCGTTGGGGGTTTTATTGGACCCGAGTAAAGACATGGCCCGCTTTGCCAAAATTGTGCCGAGCAGCAGCCCGCGCTTGGTTCTTGTGGAAGCGCGAGACCCGCGTCATCCCGAATATGGCGTCATCACTATGGCCTTCACCCAAAAGGCCGATGCGCCTTCAGGGCTCATGCTCGAAGGTTGGACGGCGCTTGATTCTCAAAATAACCGGACAACCATTCGTTTAACCAATCAGCGCTTTAACGTGCCGGTTGACGACAAAGCGTTCTCTTGGCGCGACCCACGGCAAAAAGGCCCGCGTGGCTAAGCCATTATTCATTCTGGCGACAGGAACAGCGCGCTATTGAGAACAGGCTTTCGCATAAAAGGTCTGGCGGAATTCCCCCCCTGTTGTCCGCCCGGATCGCGACAGCCAGCGTGACGAACGCTTGTTTGACCTCCGCCCCACGCCCCCGGGGCGGAGGTCTTTTCTTTTAAGCTCAAAGGCGATCAGCAAGCACTGTCAGACACGCGCGCGCCAATTGGCGTGACCGCTCGGGCGACCAAGCCCGCAGCGGATCAGCATTGCTGTCATGATCCTTAAACGGCATTTCCAGCGTCATCGAGACACAGCCGAGATGCGCAAAGCGATTGGCCAATTGGTTCGTCGACATTGTCAGATTCGCTTTTCCCGGGGCTGATTTAGGATAACCCAACTCGGTCTGAAAATCAGGCGTGTAGGCCGCCAACGCATCGCGATAGGCATAATAACGCTGACCTTGATCCTCGGTCCAATTGGGGATGCCCTCAAAGCCCGCGATAAAATTGGCGGGAATGGCCTCATCACCATGCACATCTATGGCCCAATGCACGCCCGTGCGATCCATTTCCGCCAAAACGCACAAAACTTCGGGGGATCGTTCCGCACTTGGGCTCGCCCATTCGCGGTTCAAATTCACGCCTGCTGCATTGGTCCGCAAATGCCCCCGTGCTGAGCCATCAGGGTTCATATTAGGCACGATATGGAGCGTAGATTTTTCCCGCAACGTCTTTGCCACCGGATCTGACAGGTCGGTCAGCAGATCAAGGGCGCCCTCCATCCACCATTCAGCCATGGTTTCACCCGGGTGCTGGCGCGCATAAAGCCAAACCTGCTTGGCGCCATTGCCCATACGCAACATGTCCATCGGGCGGCCATCGAGCGTTTCACCCAACTGGACCAACGTCACACCGGGTTGTGCTGCTATGCGCTGCACCAAATCAAAATGCTGTTCCATGGAATAAGGGGCAAAATAGGCGAACCAAATTGCATCCGCTTGCGGCGTA
>JAGWVG010000240.1 GCA_018970965.1 Alphaproteobacteria bacterium
GGCATGGGCTCAGGCAATATGCGCTTGATGAAGGTGCACCCGCAATCGCACCAAGGCGTATGTGGCGATGCAATTGCCGCGATGGAAGGCATCACCCGCGAAGTTGTTGATCAGCTGGGTTATGACAGTCAGGTGAAGGCGAAAAAGGCGATTGCTGAAGGCGCATTCGATAAGTCGCTGGTCACCGTCTACAATGAAGATGGCAGCGTGGCGCTGGATCATGAAGAATTTCCGCGCCCGGAAACAACCTTGGAAGGCCTGTCGGCCCTCAAAGCCTCTTTTGATGGCATGGCCGATTTTGATCTGGGCGGCGGGATGACCTTCCGCAAGCTTATCCAGATGAAATATCCGGGCCTCAACTGGACTGGCGTTCACCATGCGGGCAACAGCTCGGGCGTGGTGGATGGTGCGGCAGGCGTTCTGCTGGCCTCAAAGGAATATGCGCACAAGAACGGTCTGAAGCCGCGCGCGCGCGTGGTGGCGTTTGCCAATGAAGGTGATTGCCCGACATTGATGCTCAACGCCCCTGTGCCAGCTGCCAAGAAGGTGCTGGCACGCGCGGGCCTGACGGTTGATGACATTGACCTTTGGGAAATCAACGAGGCATTCGCCGTCGTTGCGGAAAAGTTCATGCGCGACCTCAACCTCGATCGCAGCAAAGTGAATGTGAATGGCGGCGCCTGCGCGCTGGGCCACCCGATTGGCGCCACCGGCTCAATCTTGATCGGCACTGTGCTGGACGAGCTGGAGCGGCGCAATCTGAAGCGTGGCTTGGTAACCATGTGCGCTGCCGGCGGTATGGCGCCCGCGATCATCATCGAGCGCGTATAATTATGAGCTACCGGGCCGTTCTCTGCACGCGGCTGGACGGCCCGGATGCCCTCGAAATTACAACACAAGAGCCAAGTCCATTAGGCGCCCATGAAGTGCGCCTTCGGGTGCGCGCGGCAGGCTTGAATTTTCCAGATTTATTGATGACGCGTGGGGGATATCAGTTCCGCCCAGACCTGCCCTTTGTCCCAGGCATGGAAAGCGCAGGCGATGTCGTTGAACTGGGAAGCGCCGTGACATCTGTCTCAGTCGGCGATCGAGTGATCGCCCCCTTGCGGCTTGGCGCCTTTGCCGAACAGGCCGTGGCGCAAGAGGCGGCCATTCTCCCCCTGCCCGACTGCTTTGACTATGCCGAAGGCGCTGCTTGGTACGTCTCTGCCACAACGGCATGGCACGCGCTGAATGATAAGGCCGATATACAACCCGGCGAAGTTTTGCTCGTTCTGGGGGCCGGCGGTGGCGTTGGCATGGCTGCAGTGCAACTAGGCAAGCATAAAGGCGCTAAGGTGATTGGCCTTGCATCCACGGACGAAAAGGCCGCGGCCATTCTAAATGCGGGTGCGGACGCCTGTTTCATCAACGATCAACCCGATTTGATTGATGCGATTAAGGCAGCCACTGATGGCAAGGGCGTTGATGTGGTGTACGACCCCGTCGGTGGGCCATTGGCCCTCAAGGCGACGCGCACTTTGGGTTGGGGCGGACGATATTTGATCGTGGGGTTTGCCAGTGGCGACATCCCGAGCTTCGCGGCCAATCATGCCCTTATCAAGGGCTATAGCATTATGGGCTTGCGCGCAGGAGAAGCGACGCGGCGTGATCCGGCATTGGCCGCCCGCACAGCCAAGGCTTTACGCGATTTGGCAGCCCAGGGCGTGATGCGTCCGCATATTTCACACCGATTTTCGCTGGACGAGGCCGCTAAAGCATTGAATGCGATGGATCAGCGCCAGATTATTGGTCGCGCGGTCATTGTGCCATGACCCAACACCCTAGCCGTGCCTTTAAAGTTTTAACGGCCGACCAATGGGCGCAGTTTGAAGCCGAAGGTGTCTTTCGTGGCGCGCCAATTGATCTGGCTGACGGCTATATTCACCTCTCTACAGCTGACCAGCTGACTGGCACATTGGAAAAACATTTTGCGGGCCAAAACAACCTTGTGGTCGCAGAAGTTGATCTCAATGCAGTAACAGACCCGGTGCGCTGGGAAGTGTCACGCGGCGGCGCGCTCTTCCCCCATATTTATGGTGTGCTGCCGATGCAGGCTGTGTGCGGGGTTGTGCGCGGCTAATCAGCTTAGCCGCGCGCGGACAACGCCACCTGCAATCAAGGCCTGACCGCCAAAATAAAGCGGCCATATCAACACATGAGGAAGTGTCGAGCTTGCCAAAGGCCCCATGCGCGCAAAAATCAGGAGATCCGACACCGCGAACAATATGGCCCCCAGCCCCACGGAGCGGTGAGGAAAGCGACTGGCCCAAGCCGTTGCGACCATCACGCCCAGCACAAGCGCATAGCCCGCGACGGGCACCTGCTGCGTCATTGCCCACGCCATCGCCGGCACTGAAATTGCCAACACCAGTGCAAGAACAGCATGGTGCGATGAAAGCGGCACAGCGCGGTTCCTCCAATAAAGCTGGATGGCGACCAAATGCCCCAGAGCAAACAAAGCAGCACCAGCCGTAAAGGCAATATCCAGCACGACATCGCCTGCCGCCCCCAGCGCCATAACCAGCGCAATTTGACGCGTATCCCGATTGCCGCCCGTCAAAGCGGCGTAAAGGGCAAGCAGACCGACGCCCAAGCCTTTCCACATGATGATGGCCGGGCCTTTCCAGCATGCGAGAACCGGGATCATATAACTGGCCCCCGCTATCACCGCGGCGATCAGTACGCGTTGCGCCCATATCTGCTGTGGCATCACTTCCTCCCCTTTTGAACGCAAAGTGCCGCGCACGCCTCTGCCTGTCCAGCAAAAGCCGTGATGCCCCTCGCCAAGCACGCGCGCTTTGCCTAAAGGCGCGCAGATGACACAGGATATTCATATTATTGGTGGAGGCCTCGCCGGCGCAGAGGCCGCGTG
>JAGWVG010000241.1 GCA_018970965.1 Alphaproteobacteria bacterium
TTCTGGCCCGATTGTCGAAAGCCTGCGCGACGCTGAAGACCAAACGCGCACGCGTGTAGAATCGCGATTGAAAAACGAAGACGTCCGTTGGGATTGGCAATCCTATGATGGCGATCCGGCACAAACTTTGGTGTCCGTTTCCGCTTTGGCAGACTTGCTGATTGTCAGCCAATCTGAGGCAGACAAGGGCGGCACCCCGCCCCTGCCATTGGTCGATGCCGTGGCCGTCAACGGCGGCTGTCCGGTGCTTGTGGTGCCGATAGCTGCGAAGCGTTTTGACGCAACCGCCCCCATTGTCGTCGGGTGGAATGATAGCGTGGAAGCAGCCCGCGCTATTCGCGAGGCCCTGCCCGCGCTGCGCCTTGCCGACCAAGTTGTGCTTGTTTCGGTGGGCGAAGAGGACACCGTTTATCCGCAAACCGAAGCCTGCAGCTATTTGGCGCGGCACGATATTGCCTCTGATTTACGCAGCTTCCCGCAAGCCGCTGGCCCGGCGGATGCCGTGCTGCTGGATGTTGCGGAAGAATTGGGCGCCAGCGCAATTTTAATTGGTGCGTACGGCCATAGCCGCTTGCGCGAAACATTATTGGGCGGCGTGACCCGACGCCTGGTGACGCAAAGCCCAACGCCAATTCTGCTGGGACATTAGACGCCAGCGGCCACAGATTTTCATCGCTCATAACAGGAGACCATCATGAGCATCCATAAGGGGACAATGATATTCGCAACGCTGCTGGCCAGTGCAGCAGCGACACCGGCAATGGCGGCTGCGGGCGATACCTATATTCGCCTGCGCGGCATCATGGTTGCGCCGAATGAAAAATCGGGCGGCATTTTGCCCGCCCTTCCGGCAGAAACCGTGCGCGTTAACAATGCGGCCACCCCCGAAGTTGATGTGACGAAGATGGTCACAGACAATCTTGGATTTGAACTTATTGCCGCCACGACCAAACACTCTGTTTCAGGGGTTACTGGCACCACAGGCGGCATTGGCAAGCTGGCCTCGACTTGGGTGCTGCCCCCCACGCTCACAGCGCAATATCACTTTGCCCCGGGCGCGAAAGTGCGGCCCTATATTGGCGCTGGCCTCAACTACACATTATTCTATTCGGAAAAGGCAAGCGCGGGCTTTGTCGCAGCCGCTGGCCAAACAAATGTGCATATGAAGAGCAGCTTTGGCTGGGCCGCGCAAACCGGCGTCGACATTGATTTGAATGAACGCATGTTCCTCAACCTCGACGTTAAATATATCAATATGGGTACCACTGCGCGCCTGACGACGACCAATCTCGGCACGCAAAGCGTGAAGGTCGATCTCAACCCCATCGTGGTGGGCGTGGGTGTCGGCTTCCGCCTCTAAGCCCCTTTAATCCTCTCAACTCCTCCCCTGCGGGGTCGGCATTGTCCGGCCCCGCTTTTTTATGGGGCGCGCTTTAGCAGCAGCTTAAATCGAGGTCGGATTTCTTTCGCCGATCTGTGCCGGCATGACAGGCCTTGCGACAGCAATCATGGCTGTCATCCAAAGGCTCTGGGCCATTAAGCGGCAGGGTGATCGTCCGGCTGCCCCCACCACACATGGCAATGGTCACAACTTTTGCCTGCGCCATCGGCGTCGGCAATACCAAGGCTGCCATCCAAAGCGGGGCCAGCCCGCGCGCAGGGGGGATCATTTCTGGTCCTCCATTGGCGCATCGCCTTCATCATCAATCAAGATGCGCAAGGCCGCGCCATCGAGGTCATCAAATTGGCCCGAGCGCAGCGACCAGAAAAAGGCAGCCAAGCCAATTAGGCCCAAGCCCAGAGCAATGGGGATTAAAAGCGCAATGCCATTCATTGTGCCGAGCCTTTCAACCGCAGCGCATTGGCAACCACAATCAGCGAGCTGCCCGACATAGCGAGTGCCGCGATGAGCGGCGTCACCTGACCTGCAATCGCGAGTGGGACGGCAATGGCGTTATAGCCAATTGCCAGCACAAAATTTTGGCGGACGATCGCTTGGGTCGCGCGCGCAACACGGATGGCAATGACCACCGGGCGCAGGCTATCCCCCATAAACACAGCATCGGCCGCATTCTGCCCCGCATCGCTTGCCGATGCAGGTGCAAGCGAAGCGTGGCCCGCCGCAAGGGCAGGGCCATCATTCAGCCCATCGCCCACCATCAACACTTTCTCTCCGCCAGCAGATAAACGCGCTATTGCAGCAAGCTTATCTTCTGGGCGCATGCCCGTTTGTGCCGTCAAGCCTAAGCTGCGCGCCACAGGTGCCACCGCCTCTGCCCGGTCGCCAGAAATGATCCCACTTTCAATGCCGAGGGCTTGCAGCTGCTGGATTGTCTCACACGCCTCAGGTCGCAAGGCATCTTCAAACATCAGCAACACGCGGACTTCGGCAAGCTTGAGTTCGACACTCAGCGCAGACCCGGCAGCCGAGGCTGTTTCCGGTCGGCCCAACGACACGACCCCATTGCGCCAACGCCCCGCAACGCCAAAGCCGGCCATTTCTTGAAGATCGCTGACATCCGCTGCCATCACACCTTGCGCTTCTAAGGCACGACGCAGCGATTGGCTTAAGGGATGGCGACTGGCGCGCGCCAACGCTAAGGCAACGCTTGCTTGGCTGTCATCCAGACTGTCCAAATTCATCGGGTCTGGGCGGCCTAGGGTTAATGTGCCGGTTTTATCAAATAAGGCGCGCGTTACCTCGGCCAGACGTTCCAGCGCGGATCCGTCTTTCACCAAAATGCCTTTGCGCATCAGCGCACCCGCTGAGACAATTTGCGCTGCTGGCACGGCGAGGCCCAAGGCACAGGGACAGGTGATAATCAGCACAGCAACCGCAATCAGCAGCGACTGATGCCAACCCGCACCTGCCAC
>JAGWVG010000242.1 GCA_018970965.1 Alphaproteobacteria bacterium
AGTGGCGCAGGGTACGAGCTGTTTCGATCACGCTCGCTTTGGGATCAGGCGCTGCGCATCAACCCATCGCATGGCGATGATAAGGCGCATTTTTATGACAGCGATGAATTTCCGGATGAGCAGCTGCGGATTGTCGAGCGGGATATTTATTTGCCCACGTCTAAAACCCGCTGGCGCTTTCAAGTGGCGCAAGGCCGTGATGCGCTGGACGCACAGATTAAAACGTTGCGCAGCACCATTTTAAAGAGCTTTGTTCTGCTGGGGCTTGGGCTGATTGGCATGGCCGCGCTGCAAACGCTGTATGGCTTGTGGCCCTTGCGCAAATTGCAAATTGCCATTGCCGATATGCGTGCGGGGCGCGCCCAGCGGATCGAGGCGCAATCGCTGCCTGATGAGGTTGAGCCCCTGGTGGCGGAATTGAACGGCCTGTTGGAACATAATGAAAAACAGGCGCAAGAAGCGCGCGAGCATGCGGGGAATTTGGCCCATGCGCTCAAAACGCCGCTCACCGTGATTATGAATGCCGCCACGGCAGATGCATCGGATTTGAGTGAAACCGTGCTGCGCGAAGCCGGCACCATGCGCCGTCAGGTCGACCATCATCTGGCGCGCGCACGCGCAGTGGGGCGGCGTGGTCATACGCAAAGCCGCGCCGAAATCTGGCCAGCGCTGCAGTCGGTTGAAAGGGCTGTTGCGCGGCTTTATCCAGATGTTCGGCTGGATATGGCGGGCGAGAAAGATTTAACCGCCCGGGTCGAACGCCAAGATCTCGAAGAGGTTTTAGGTAATCTTATTGAAAATGCCGCCAAATATGGTGGCGGCAGCGTCTTTGTAACTGTTGCGCAGGCGGACGGCTTTGTCGACCTACAGGTGGAGGATGATGGCCCCGGCATCAGCGCGCAAGATCGGGATCGGTTGTTTAGCCGGGGTGTGCGGCTGGATGCGTCCAAACCCGGCACAGGGCTTGGCCTTGCCATTGTCCGTGATGTGGCAGAGATTTATGGCGGCACCATCGCGCTTGAACAAAGTGACGATATGGGCGGCCTGCTGGCTCGACTGCGCTTGCCGCTTGCGGGCTAGACGGCCGCAATCACCCCTCGAATGCTGAAGTGGGTGACAAGACGATGCACGCCCGGCAAGGCCGCCAGCACGTCTCGGTGGATGCGCTCAAAGCTATCGCTGGCGGGCACCTCGGCTTTTAAGAGGTAATCATATTCGCCGCTCATCAAATGTGCTTCGGTCACCAAGGGCTGTTCGCGGATGGCGGCTTCAAAACGCTCCATCGTCTCACGACGCTGATCAACCAATGTGACGGAGACAAAAATCGTGGCAGGCTCTCCCCGTGCTGCGCGTGATAGGCGGGCGCCATAGCCCAGAATATACCCAGCCTCTTCAAGCTGTTTGACGCGCCGGTGCGCGGCTGATGGCGATAGGCCCACACGGTCGCCAAGCTTTTCGCTTGTTAACCGAGCGTCAGTTGCAAGTTCGGAAAGTATCTTTTGATCAATCACATCCATGCAATGATATCCTAAAAAACATCCTCTGGTGACGAAGATATTGTGAAACGTTGGCCGTGCAAGGGCATATTTGCAAGCACTTCGCGCCCCATTTTCTCTATGATCTGCGCCGATAAAGTGTCGGAGAGATTGAGATGAAGATCGGCGTTCCCAAAGAAATCAAAGTTCATGAATATCGCGTTGGCCTGACGCCGCCGTCGGCGGCAGAGCTGGTCGCTGCCGGGCATGCGGTGTTTGTTGAAACTGGCGCTGGTTTGGGCATTGATTTTGACGATGCCAGCTATGTTGCTGCGGGTGCGACAATTTTGTCAGATGCTTCGGCGGTTTTTCAGGCATCCGACATGATTGTGAAAGTGAAGGAACCACAGCCGCAAGAAATTGCGTTGCTTAAGCAGCACCACACGCTGTTCACCTATCTCCACCTTGCAGCAGATAAACCGCAAGCTTTGGGATTAATGGCGTCCGGCGCCACCTGCATTGCTTATGAAACCGTCACCGCCTCCAATCACAGCCTTCCTTTGCTCAAGCCTATGTCAGAAGTGGCGGGCCGCATGTCGGTGCAAGTTGGCGCGCATTATCTGGAGAAAGAGCAGGGCGGCCGTGGTATTTTGCTGGGCGGCGTACCCGGCGTGGCGCCTGCCAAAGTGGTTATTTTAGGGGCGGGTGTAGCCGGGCTAAATGCGGCGCAAATGGCCGTGGGTCTGCGCGCCGACGTTACCGTTTTTGATATCAGCACCGATCGGCTGGCAGATTTAGATGCCCAATTCGGCAGCGCCATCAAAACCGCCTATGCGGCACGGGGTGCCATAGCCGCGGCTGTGGCAGAGGCGCATCTTGTGATTGGCGCTGTGCTGGTGCCGGGGGCATCTGCCCCTAAGCTGGTCACGCGCGAGATGCTGCAAACCATGAAACGCGGCGCGGTTTTGGTTGATATCGCGATTGATCAGGGTGGATGTTTTGAAACCAGCCACCCCACCACGCATGCCGATCCTATTTTTGTCGAAGAAGGTATTCTTCATTACTGCGTCGCCAATATGCCGGGGGCTGTTGCGCGCACATCTGCCTTTGCGCTTAACAATGCGACGCTGCCCTTTGCACTTAAGATTGCTAATTTGGGGGCAGAGCGCGCGATGGCGCTCGATGCACATTTGGCTGCTGGCCTCAATGTGGCGGGCGGCGCCATTCGCCATCGCGCCGTTGCAGAAGCGTTGGATTTGCCCTTCCAAGCTTAACCTTTTTGGTGCGCTCTGCGCGTTGACCTAGGCTTAACCCCTCTCGCGTTAAGGCCGGCTGATGATCAGTGCGGCACCAGCGCAAAAGACTCTCCTCGTCGTTTTGGGGAC
>JAGWVG010000243.1 GCA_018970965.1 Alphaproteobacteria bacterium
TTGATATGTACATGACCGGCAAGATCGAGATCGACCCCATGATCACGCATGTCATGGGCCTCGAAGACATCAACACCGCCTTCGACCTCATGCATGCCGGAAAATCCATCCGATCCGTCGTCGTCTTCTAAGGCCGGTGAGAATGACGCTTTCGTTCACAAAATCGTTACGGCCAAAGCCTGAATCGGCAGCCAAGAATGCTGAGGTTGCATGACAATCTCGGACATTCTTGACCGCCATCGCGCAACCGAGGGGGCTTTGCTCCCGATCTTGCATGATGTTCAGGCGGCGTTTGGTTTTGTGAGTGAAGAGGCCATGCGCACCATTGCCTTAGCGTTAAACCTCACGCGTGCTGAGGTTCATGGCGTTGTTAGTTTTTATCATGACTTCAAGACAACGCCAGACAAGCAGCCGACGCTGAAGCTCTGTCGATCCGAGGCGTGCCAAGCGCGCGGGGTGGAGGCACTTGTCGCCGACCTTCCCGAAGCCGCCCAAGCGAAGGTGAAGACGATCTATTGCCTTGGCTTGTGTTCGGTCGGGCCTGCAGCGCTGGTAGAGGGCGAAGTTCATGCACGGCTGGACGCGGCAAAGCTACAGGCATTGGTGGCAGCGTTATGATCGTGCGCATTTCTGATGATGCGCTGGCCTTGGCCTGTGGCGCAGATGCTGTCGCTAAAGCCTTTGAAGCCGCAGGTGTCGAGGTTGAGCGCACATCCTCTTGGGGGATGCACTGGCTGGAGCCGCTGGTTGAGATTGGGGGCGTCGGCTATGGCCCCGTCGCGCCTGCTGATGTTCCCGCGATTGTAAACGGGCACGCAGACGCCCTGTCGATCGGGGTGATCGCAGACCATCCGTTCATTGCGCGACAGCAGCGCCTTACTTTTGCGCGTGCCGGCAAAACCCGCCCGCTCCATTTGCCAGATTATGAAGCAACAGGTGGCTGGGCTGGCCTTAAGGCGGCGCGCCAAATGGGGCCTGAGGCGGTGATTGAAGCCCTGATTGTCTCGGGCTTGCGCGGACGAGGCGGGGCCGGCTTTCCCGCGGGGGTAAAATGGCGGACGGTTGCGCAGGCAGCGGCAGACCAAAAATATATCGTTTGCAATGCTGATGAAGGGGATAGCGGCACCTTTGCTGATCGCATGGTGATGGAGGGGGATCCTTTCCAGCTGATTGAAGGCATGGCGATTGCGGGCTTCGCAGTTGGGGCAACCAAAGGTTATGTCTACATCCGGTCGGAATATCCGCACGCCATTCAAAAGATGCAGGCCGCGGTGCGCGCTTGCGCGCATCTGACCGCCCCCTTTAGTGTTGAAATTCGGGTAGGGGCGGGCGCCTATGTGTGCGGTGAGGAAACGTCGCTTCTCAATTCGCTTGAGGGTAAGCGCGGGGAAGTCCGCGCAAAACCGCCGCTTCCGGCGTTAGAGGGCTTGTTTGGCAAGCCAACAGTGGTCAACAATGTGCTGACATTGGCAACAGTCCCCTGGATTTTGGCGCATGGCGCGCAGGCCTATGCAGATTACGGCATGGGTCGTTCTCGCGGGACGATGCCGATCCAGATTGCGGGCAATGTCCGTTATGGCGGATTGTTTGAAACAGCCTTTGGGATCACGCTGGGCGAATTGGTGACAGAGATTGGCGGCGGCACAGAAACAGGCAAGCCCGTGCGTGCCGTTCAGGTTGGGGGGCCTTTGGGCGCCTATCATCCGCCCAGCCAATTCAACACGCCCTTTGATTATGAAAGTTTTGCGGATGCCGGTGGCCTTATTGGTCATGGCGGCCTTGTGGTGTTTGACGATAGCGTCGATATGGCCAAGCAAGCACGCTTCGCGATGGAGTTTTGCGCGGCGGAAAGCTGTGGCAAATGTACGCCGTGCCGCATTGGATCGACCCGTGGTCTTGAAACGCTTGATCGAATTATCGCGGGCGAGAATGTCGCGCAAAACCTCGCCCTGGTTGAAGATTTATGTGATACAATGAAGTTTGGATCGCTCTGCGCTTTGGGAGGTTTTACGCCCTATCCCGTGCTCTCGGCGATTGAGCATTTTTCTGAAGATTTTGGCGAACGGTGACCACATGACCTATCAGCCGCAAAGTGATTTTGGGACACCCGCAGTTCGCTCTGACGCGCAGGTGACGCTAACCATTGATGGCCGGGCTGTCACAGTGCCTGCGGGCACCTCAGTTATGCGCGCTGCAGCAGAACAAGGGACGTCGATCCCCAAACTTTGTGCAACGGATAATTTGGCCGCCTTTGGCTCGTGCCGCCTTTGTCTCGTCGAAATTGATGGACGTCGTGGGACGCCCGCCAGTTGCACCACGCCAGTTGAGCCTGGCATGGTGGTTCACACGCAGACGCCGCGGCTGCAAAAGCTGCGCAAAGGCGTGATGGAACTCTATATTTCAGACCATCCGCTCGATTGCCTGACCTGCGGCGCAAATGGTGATTGTGAATTGCAAGATCAGGCGGGTGCAGTTGGCTTGCGCGATGTGCGCTATACCCCGGTAGAGACGCATTTGGGCCAAGCCAAAGACCAGTCTAACCCCTATTTCGATTTTGATCCCTCAAAGTGCATTGCCTGTTCGCGCTGCGTGCGGGCCTGTGATGAAGTGCAGGGAACACTTGCCCTGACGGTGCAGGGGCGGGGCTTTGAGTCCAAAATTTCAGCAGGCCTTGCTTCAGACAATTTTCTTGGCTCGGAATGCGTATCGTGCGGGGCCTGTGTGCAAGCCTGCCCAACCGCAACGCTGATTGAAAAGAAGGTGGTTGAAATTGGCACGCCTGAGCGCGCGGTGGTGACGACGTGCGCCTATTGCGGTGTGGGCTGCACGTTCCGGGCGGAAATGCGCGGGGAACA
>JAGWVG010000244.1 GCA_018970965.1 Alphaproteobacteria bacterium
CCAAGGGCCACAATAAAGCCAGAGACACTCAACTGGTTGAGCGAATAGCCCAAGAAGTTAAGCGAAATAAGGCCCATTGCCAGCGAGGTGGGAATAGAAATCATCACCACCAACGAGGCGCGAAAGCCGAGCGGCAACAGGGTCAGCAACACAAGTGCGAGGGCGATCCCAAAATCGCGCCCCAATTGGCCAAGCTTACGTTCAATATCCCCGCTCTGATCAAAGGCGGTTGCCAATTTCATATCGGGCGGCAGCGTGCGCGACAGGCGCTGGGTTTCTGCGGTGAGTGCCTTGGCCAGCAAAATCGTATCGGCCTGATCCTTTTTGCGCACCGCAATGAAAACCGCACGCTGGCCATTAAAGCGCGTGATGCTCAATTGCTCAGCGGTGGACCAACTTACATCGGCAACGTCGCCCACGGTCATCAAGCGGCCATTGCCTCCGCGCAGCGGCACAGCACGCACCGCCTCTAGCGAGCGAAAGGCACCGCCGGCCTCTACATTGAAGCGGCGGCTTTGTGATTGAACAGACCCTGTCGCCACATCAGCGCCAGCAGCAGCGAGCGCAGCAGATACAGCGTTGGGGGCCAAATTGGCAGCTGCCAAGCGTGCAGTATCCAGCGCCACGCGCACTTCGGGGGCGGGCAAACCAAAAACCGTGACTGCGCGCACACCGGGCACAACAGTGAGCTGTTCGCGCAAATCCTCGGCATATTTTTCCATCCGCTGCCAAGAGGCGGTGGGGCTAACCAAAGCGAGTTGCGTGACAGCCGCTTCGGTTGTGCGCGGGCGGCGCACTTCCAATCGCGCAAGGCCCGCCGGCAATTGGCCGCGAATGCCATTTACCTCGCGAACCGTGCGATCCAGCACTTGCTCGGCATCGGTGCCATGCGTGAATTCAACTGTAATGACGGCCAAGCCATCACTGCTTTGCGACCTGATGTCGCGCACATTATCCAAACCTTGGAGAACCTGCTCTAGGGGCTTGGCCACCGTCTCTTCCAATGTCGCGGCATCAGCGCCGGGCAGCACGGCCGTGACAATCGTGAAGGGAATGGGAAAATAAGGATCGACCGAGCGCGGGATGGTGCGCAAGGCATTCAACCCGAGCAAGCATATCAGCGCAAAGCCGACAAGCGTCAGCTGCCAGCGGCGGACGGACAGGGCCGTCAGGTTCACGGGCGGGCCTCTTGCGGGCGAATGCGTTGCCCATCGCGGAGCAGATCAAGCGCAGAGACAGCGACGCGATCCCCCGCTGCAAGGCCCGACAAAATCTGTGTGCCGCGATCATCGGTTTCGCCCAACCGCACTTTGCGCGTGCGAGCGACATTGGCCCGATCAATCACATAGACAAAGCCTTCCCCCGCGCGCGCATAAAAAAGCGCCCCCGGCGGAACATAGGGGTGGCCATTTGCCTCCGCCGCGCGCGGGGCGGCGGCAATGCGCACACGACCGATCATGCCTGAGCGTAAGCCCGCAACATTGGGCAACGACACTTCGATCGTGAAGGCGCCTGTTGTCCGGTCAGAGCGGCCGCCAATTTCTATGACGGACCCTTGCAGCGCGCGATCCAAAGCATCCAGCTGCACTTGCGCCCCTGCGCCTTTTACAATCCGGGCGCTTTCCCGGTCAGAGAGCGGGACGCGCAGCACATAGCCTCCGGCTTCAGCGCCCAAGACAATCACTGGAGCGCCTGCCGCGACAACTTCCATTGGTTCCGCCAGCCGCGCCTGAACAACGCCGTCGCTGGGTGCGGTGATCCGCGCCGTTTGCGCAGCAAAATCGCGCGCGCGGACATTGGCTTTGGCCGCATCCAATGCGGCACGGGCATTTTCCAACCTTAATTCGGTAATCCAGCCCTGCTGGCGCAGCGCGACTGAACGTTGATATTCTGCCGCGGCCCGGCGTTGTTCAGCTTGTGCAGAAACAAGCGCAGCGGCCACTTGGTCGGCATTCAACGCCGCGAGCAACTGACCTTTGCGAACGCGATCCCCCTCATTGACCGTGATCGTTGCAATCTGGCCGGCCGTGGTGAAGCCTAACGACAATTCTCGCCGCACCGCAACGCTGCCCGACGCGGTAATAAAGGGAGAAAGGTCAGGCGCGGCAACACGCGCCACGCGGACAATCGGCGCCTGAGGTGCTGGCGGCGCAGGTGATTTAGAACAGCCTGCCAGAATGACCAGCACAGCAGCAAGACTTGAAGCCCGACCCACGTTACCCACCCCCTTTGGGAAATAATTGCTTTCTGATATTGGTTTTAATTTGAAACGTAAAGTGGGATTTATTGGCGCGCGTTGTGCCCGCCATAGTTGGCATGGCGTATTGCACAGTGCCCGATTATAAGCCCCCAAATGCAAACAGATTTTTTTCCGATGACGCTGGCCCCTGTGTTGGAAGCGCTCAACTATGTGGGCATTTTACTCTTTGCCGCCTCAGGGGCCGTGCTGGCTGCGGAAAAACGCCGTGATCTTGTAACCTTTGGCTTTTTTGCCGTCGCGACGGGCGTTGGTGGCGGCACCGTGCGCGATCTTTTAATTGGTGCGCCCGTCTTTTGGACACGCGAGAATGTCACATTAGGGCTGTGCCTTGGCGCGGCGCTGCTCGTGTGGACAACGCCGGTGCGCTTTTGGACCAATCGGGTCCTCTTATGGTGCGATGCTCTTGGGCTGGCTGCATTTTCAACCTATGGCGTGGCCAAGGCGCTGGCCTGGGGTTTGGCCCCAATACCCGCCTTGTTAATGGGCATTTTCACCGCCTGTTTAGGCGGCATCATTCGCGATCTTCTGGCTGGAGAGCCGTCCATCATCATGCGGCCTGAACTCTATGTGACGGCATCGGCACTTGCCGCCAG
>JAGWVG010000245.1 GCA_018970965.1 Alphaproteobacteria bacterium
TGCTCTACCCGCCATTTCACATGTATCGGCAATTGCGCGGCGCTTATGCCTTGGGGCGCGTTGGGGCAGGATTACGTGCCTTGCTCCTGGTCAGCTTCTCCGTGACGGCGCTGATGCTTTTTGCGGGGCTCATATTGGCGCTCGGCCTCAGTCGTTAGCACGTGCATACGGAACTGGCCGCTATCGAGCATGGGCTGCACTAAAGCGGCCATGCGCGCCTGACGATCCCCCGGCAGCGCGCGTGTGAAGAAACTATTGGCAATGACATCGGCCAGTTGCAGGCCTGCTGCATGATGGCTCAGCTCAAGCGCGGCCGTGCCGCAAGGCCCGAGCAACTGCCCGACATCATTACGGATAAGCGCCAAGGTTGGATCGCCATAGCGGCCATCATCAATCAACACGGTCTGGCAATCCGCCATACGCGGCAGCATGTTAGAGACAGCTGTTTCCAGCAATGCCGCATAGACATGCACATCATGTAACCCACGGTCTTCTCCGGGAAGCGGCTGTGTGGCCGAGAGCGCAAGGGTGATTATTGCCTCTGCTTTGGCCTGAGCCAACATTTCCAACAGGAAGCCGCGCTCGCCCAGGGCAATACGACTGCCTTTCACTTCGCCGTGATAGCCTGTTGCGTCTCTGAAATGATGCAGAATATGCGCGGCTTCTTCCGGCGCAATGAGAAGGGCCGCAAGCGTCATCACGCCGCGGCCCACGCCTCCAGATTCATCGCAATAGAGTGTTTGCAAAGCGGGTTTAGGCCCCTTCTGCCGCAGGCCCACCAATATTGGTCGACTTGCGCCGCGTCTTGGGGATGGATGTGCCCCCCGGGCGCAGCGTTGTGGCTTGTGGACGGCCCGTGCCAGAGCGATCCGGCTTGGTGCCATCTTCCAGCAGCTCCTTAATTTCATCGCCCGACAGCGTTTCATATTCCAGCAGGGCTTCAGCCAAGGCGTGCAGCTGCTTAATATGCTTTTTCAGCAGCTTGGTTGCCTGGCTATGGCCGCCTTCCACAATCCGCTTGATCTCTTGATCAATCATGACCGCTGTCTCGTTCGACATTTGGCGGCTGCGGTTCATGGAATAACCGAGGAACACTTCTTCATCAGCTTCGGCATATTGCAACGGGCCAAGCACATCTGACATGCCCCAGCGCGTCACCATATCGCGCGCCAAATTGGTGGCATATTGAATGTCTGACGAGGCCCCTGACGAAACCTTGTCATAGCCAAAGATCAGTTCTTCCGCGACGCGCCCACCCATAGAGACGGAGAGGTTGGCGTACATCTTGTCGCGGTGATAGCTGTAATTATCGCGCTCTGGCAGGCGCATCACCATGCCCAGCGCACGGCCGCGCGGGATGATGGTGGCTTTGTGGATCGGGTCTGATGCGGGCTCATGGATCGAGACAATCGCATGGCCGGCCTCGTGATACGCGGTCATCCGCTTTTCGTCCTCGGTCATGACCATGGACTTGCGTTCCGAACCCATCATGACTTTGTCTTTGGCTTCTTCAAATTCGGCCATCGCGACAAGGCGCTTGCCTTTGCGCGCAGCCATCAGAGCGGCTTCATTGACCAGATTGGCCAAATCAGCGCCTGAAAAACCGGGCGTGCCGCGGGCAATGACGCGGGCGTCAACATCAGGCGCCAACGGCACCTTCTTCATATGGACAGACAAAATCTTTTCGCGGCCTTCAATATCGGGCCGCGGGACGACGACCTGACGGTCAAAACGGCCGGGACGCAGCAGGGCCGGGTCAAGCACATCTGGGCGGTTGGTGGCTGCGATGATGATGATGCCCTCATTGGCTTCAAAACCATCCATTTCAACCAGCAATTGGTTCAGCGTCTGCTCGCGCTCATCATTGCCATTGCCAAGGCCCGCGCCACGGTGGCGGCCCACAGCGTCAATTTCGTCGATAAAGACAATGCAGGGTGCAGATTTTTTGGCCTGTTCAAACATGTCGCGCACGCGGCTAGCGCCAACGCCCACAAACATTTCGACAAAGTCAGAGCCTGAAATGGTGAAGAAAGGCACATTGGCCTCGCCCGCAATTGCGCGCGCCAGCAGCGTTTTGCCTGTGCCCGGAGAGCCAACAAGCAGCGCGCCCTTGGGAATCTTGCCACCAAGGCGCGAGAATTTGCTTGGATCCTTCAGGAAGTCGACAATCTCCTGAAGCTCTTCACGCGCTTCATCAATGCCAGCGACATCGTCAAAGGTCACACGGCCTTGTTTTTCAGTCAGCATTTTGGCGCGGCTTTTGCCAAAGCCCATCGCGCCACTGCCTGCACCTTTTTGCATCTGGCGCATGACCAAATAGCCAAGCCCAAGAAAGATCAGGATCGGCAGGGATTGATAGAGCAAGAATTGCAGGAAGGACGGGCTGTCTTCCGGACGGCCCGTAAATTCGACGCCGGCAGAAATCATGCGCTGGGCAAATTGCGGATCAGGCACAGCATAGGTTTTAAATTCATCGCCGCTTTTCAGCGTGCCGGTAATGGTATCTCCGGATTGGACAACGGATTTGACCGAGCCTTGCTCAACCCGCTGAACAAAGTCGGAATAGGCAATGGTCTGCCCATTGCCGCCGCTTCCCCGTCCTTCAAAGACGGAGACGAACAAAGCCAGCGCTGCAAGAATCGCCACCCAAATGGCCAGGCTCCGCATCCAAGGGGACATGTTGGGGCCTTTTTCGTCGTCCATAGTCAAATCTGCCTTTCAGGACACAAGATAGGCAGCGAATGCTTAATGACAATGTTGCGAATCATGAATTTCTTGCAAGGCCGCGCGGCGGTGCGGCGGCGGAAAATGTCCAAATGGCGCCTCCCACAC
>JAGWVG010000246.1 GCA_018970965.1 Alphaproteobacteria bacterium
ATGGCGCTTTCAAACGGAATGCCGCGCGCCTGCAAGAAGCTGTGGAAGCCCATGACGCCCAGACCAACCGAGCGTTCGCGCATGGCCGAATATTTGGCACGGGCCATTTCGGGCGGGGCGCGATCAATATAATCGGTCAGCACATTATCGAGGAAGCGCATCACGTCTTCCACAAATTGCTTGTCGCCATTCCACTCATCCCATGTTTCCATGTTGAGCGAAGAGAGGCAGCACACAGCCGTGCGATCATTGCCCAGATGGTCACGACCTGTCGGCAGCGTGATTTCAGAGCAGAGGTTCGAGGTCGAGACTTTCAGCCCCAGTTCGCGGTGATGCTTCGGCATCGCCTTGTTCACATGGTCTGAATAGATGATGTAGGGCTCACCCGTTGCGAGGCGCGTTTCAACAAGCTTCTGGAACAGCGAGCGGGCATCAACGGAGCCGCGGACTGATCCGTCCTTCGGGCTCTTCAATTCCCATTCTTCGCCATTGCGCACGGCTTCCATAAACGCGTCGGGGATCAACACGCCGTGATGCAGGTTGAGCGCCTTGCGGTTAAAGTCCCCCGAGGGTTTGCGGATTTCCAGAAACTCTTCAATTTCCGGGTGCGAAATATCAAGATAGCACGCCGCTGAGCCACGACGCAGCGAGCCCTGCGAAATCGCCAGCGTCAGCGAATCCATCACGCGGACGAACGGAATAATGCCCGAGGTTTTGCCATTCAGGCCCACAGGCTCGCCAATGCCGCGCACCGAACCCCAATAGGTGCCGATGCCGCCGCCGCGTGAGGCAAGCCAGACATTTTCGTTCCACGTGTTGACGATGCCTTCGAGGCTGTCATCCACTGAATTCAAATAGCAGCTGATCGGCAAGCCACGGCCCGTGCCGCCATTCGACAGAACCGGGGTGGCAGGCATGAACCACAGCTTTGAAATATAATCGTAAATGCGCTGGGCATGCGCCTGATCGTCGGCATAAGCAGAAGCGACGCGCACAAAGAGATCCTGATAGCTTTCGCCCGGCAGCAAATAGCGGTCGCGCAGCGTTTCTTTGCCGAAATCAGTCAACAGATCATCACGGCTGCGATCAATGTCGAGCGGATACGCCACATCGACCGTGCGCGTATCCTTCACGACGCTCGCCGATTTCTTCTTGGCCTTCGTCACTTCAACACCGCTTGCCACATCATCCCCACCGGTTGTTGCGTGCGTATCCCGAAAATCCATTCTTGCCCCCAAATCGCCGCAGCGACATTCGACTCTTTTTCACCCTGAGGCCGAAGCCCCGACACAGTTTTTTTCAATGTTTTGAGACGCCGGATTTCGGGAAATTCCCCCGAAAGACACAGAACCCGGCGCGTCCCGAAAGACGATCCCCGAACTGCCCCGTTAACCACAAGTTATTGGGTTAGCCCCCGGGTCAGCCACAAGCCATAGTGCCTTATCCGTCACGCAAAGCAAGCGGAAATTTATTCTCAAATGGCCCGATTCATCACAAAAATGAGTCGATTGCACAGCAGGCGGTTGCGTGCGCCGCAGCGACGCGCGGACTTTCCTCGGCTTTCTAAAAAGCAAGTCATCCAAGCGCCAAAAATAAAAATATTTTGGTTGCCCAAAATCAAAAAGGCCTCCCCCAAATTCATGGGGAAGGCCTTTTCTCGCAGACCTTAGGCCTTAGGCCTTTTTGGCTGCTGACTTTTTTCCTGCGGCTTTTTTGGCGGCGGGCTTTTTGGCGGCGCTTGCCCGTGCCTTGCCCTTACCCTTTGCCGGCCCCTTGGCTGCACGCTCATCAAGCAGCTGGGCCGCCTCTTCCAGCGTTAACGCTTCGGGCGTGATGGTTTTGGGCAGCGTGGCATTGGTGGTGCCGTCCGTCACATAGGGGCCGTAGCGGCCCTCCATCAGCTTGATCTCGCTTTCGGTGCGGGGATGCGCGCCCAACACCCGCAATGGCTCGCGGCTGGCGCCACCACGCGCGCGGCCAGCGCCACTGGCGGCCTCAGCCAATTTGACGACGGCTGCATTCATCCCGGTTTCAAAGACATCGCGTGTCGATGCCAGCCGGGCATATTTACCATCATGCGCCAAATAGGGCCCAAAGCGACCAATGCTGGCCGTAATCGGTTTGCCCGTCTCTGGATGATCGCCCAGCGTGCGCGGCAGGCCCAGCAGCTTTACTGCCCAATCCAAATCAAATTCGTCTGACGGCACATCTTTAGGGATAGAGGCGCGCTTGGCATCCTTGCCATTGCCCATTTCGACGTAAGGCCCAAAGCGGCCCGACTTGCGTTCAATCGCTTCGCCCGTTTCTGGGTGTTGGCCCAACACTTCGGGACCAGTTGATCCGGCATCACCCTCGCTGCCCGGCTGACCAAATTTCCGCGTGAATTTGCACTCCGGATAGTTGGAGCACGCGATGAATGCGCCAAAGCGGCCACCGCGCAAGGCCAAACGGCCAACTTTACAGGCCGGGCATTCACGAGGATCGCCACCATCAGCACGCTCTGGGAAAAGGAAGGGCGCCAAAAATTCGTCAATCGCCGCCGTCACCTCAGATGGCTTCTGTTCCATCACTTCAGCCGTCTTCGGCTTAAAATCACGCCAGAACGCCTCAAGCACGGCCTGCCATTGCGCACGGCCGCCCGATACATCATCCAGCTCATCTTCTAGCCCGGCGGTAAAATCATAGCTGACATAGCGGTTGAAGAAGCGTTCCAAAAACGCCGTCAACAAACGTCCGCTCTCGCTGGGGATGAAGCGGTTCTTCTCCAGCGTCACATAATCGCGGTCTTTGAGCACCTGGAGGATCGACGCATAGGTCGAGGGACGGCCAAT
>JAGWVG010000013.1 GCA_018970965.1 Alphaproteobacteria bacterium
GATCGACTGTTCGAGCAGTTTCGCGAAGGCGAAGGGGCAAGCTATAGCCCCGATGTCACGAGCCTTTGGCCGCAGGGATTTTCAACAGGCGGCACGTTAACAGTTTCAGCGCAGGTAAAACCAGACTCGCTCGCATCCTTCTTCCTCCGCGCCAAATCCATTGCGGCAGACCTGGCAGATACGCCGCCCAGCGCAGACGAGCTGCGGCGCGCGCTTCTCCCCATGATCCAGCGATTGAGCCGCGCGTCAACAGGCAACAGCTTTTGGATGGCCCAATTATCTGGCGCCTCAGTTGATCGACGGCGAATTACCAATGTCCGCCGTTGGCAGCGGGATTTGGAGCGGATGGTCCCTGAAGATATTCAGCGCTTGGCGCGCACTTATCTGAAGACGGACAACAGCTTCTCGGCCATCGTGGTGCCCGAGGCCCCTAACCCATCTGTGTCTGGCGCCGTCCATTGAGAAAGGCTGCCAGCCGAAGCGCTGCCGCCGCCAATGCCACCCCCAGAAGCACCCTGCCGCTCTGTGAGGGCTGAGGCCCCGTAACGCGTCCCAGATAGGTCAGCGTAAAGATCAGCCACAGATAATGGATGCCAAAGCGGTGCAACCTTTTCCATTGCGCGCCGAGGCGCTTCATCGCCGTATCATTGGAGGTTAGAACCAACGCCAAAAGCAGAGCATAGCCAAAGCCCCCTAAGACCAGCGTCACGGGCGAGGCTGGCTTACCCGATACCGCCAAAAAGGTGACGAGCGCGGCCAAATGCACGCCATGCGCCATCGCAAAGCATAGCCCCCAGCCGCGCCTGTTATGCAGCGGGTCGCGCAGCGCATGTGCATGCGTCAGTCGATAGGCGGGCCCCATGCAATACACGCACAGGAACAGCAAAAAGGAAATGCGCGCCGTGTAGCGCGCCGCCAATTGCCAATCGCCCACTTGGTCAGCCCCAAGCGCAAAACCTGCTGCGCCGGCCAGCAGGCCAAGCACGCCTCCAAAACCAATTAAACGATATGTTCCCATGGCCAGCCCCCTCCTGCTTGGCATGCTAAGATGCGCAGTCTGGAGCAGGCCATGCGCGCCGTCAACCAAGCCGCGCGGCGTGCCAGCGCAGATGCTCTGCCATGAAGCTCGAGATGAAATAATAGCTATGGTCATAGCCCGGCTGACGGCGCAGCGTCAGCTTTTGCCCGGCTTGCTCACACGCAGCTTCCAACAATTCTGGCTTAAGTTGATCGACCAAGAAATTATCTGCCTCGCCTTGATCAACCAACAGATCATCCAAGCGTGCGCCCTTCTGGATCAGCGCACAGGCGTCATATTCTTCCCACAAGCTTTGGTCGCTGCCCAAATAGCCCGACAGGGCCTTATGCCCCCATGGGCAGTTAAGTGGCGATACAATGGGCGCAAAGGCCGACACGCTTTTGAAGCGATCGGGATTGCGCAGCGCAATTGTCAGCGCGCCGTGGCCGCCCATCGAATGGCCCATAATCGCCTGACGCGACATATCTGCCGGGAAGTGCGCGGCGATCAGCGCGGGCAATTCTTCCTCAATATAATCGCGCATACGATAATGCTGCGCAAAAGGCGCTTGCGTGGCGTTGACATAAAAGCCCGCGCCCAAGCCAAAATCATAGGCGGCCTCTGCATCATCGGCCACGCCTTCGCCGCGCGGGCTGGTGTCGGGCGCCACAAAGATCAGGCCCAATTCCGCACACGCGGCGCGAAACTCACCCTTCTCAGTCACATTGGCATGCGTGCAGGTAAGGCCAGAAAGATACCAAACCACAGGCAGTTTTGCCCCCGGGGCATGATCTGGCACAAAAACGGAAAAGGTCATGCCCGTCCCCGTGCTGGAAGAGGCGTGCTGATAAACGCCCTGCGTGCCGCCATGGCTGCGGTTGGTCGACAATGTTTCAAAAGTCATCATTATTACTCGTGCTGGAACCTGTTCCAGCCTCTCCTGCGCAATCCCGCCGCCATCTGCAAGCCATGATTGGGAGATTGACCTTGTGCGCAACGGAGTTAAGCCTTGCCGTTATGAAACAGACCCATCTTTCCCTCTCGCTCGCCCTGCTTCTGGGCTCGACATCGGCCTCTGCTCTGGCTGCGACGCCGGAACAGACTGCATTGGCGGCACTGCGCGCGGCGCCCATTGTCGATGGTCATAATGATGTGCCCGAACAGATCCGCAATCGCTTTGACAGCGACTTTACGAAGTTCGATTTCCGCGACACGAGCAAGACAGGCGGCAATGGCAAAAACCCCATGCACACGGATTTGCCGCGCTTGAAAAAGGGCATGGTAGGCGGCCAATTCTGGTCGGTCTGGGTACCGGCGGATCTGCCTGAAGCAGAAGCCGTGCGCGAAGTGACCGAACAAATTGACACCGTGCATCGGATGGTTGCTGCCTATCCCAATGATTTATCGCTGGCCTTAACGGCCGCTGACATTGAACGGGCTTTCAAATCCAAGAAAGTCGCCTCGCTGATTGGAATGGAAGGCGGCTATTCGATTGGATCGTCTCTCGCTGTTCTGCGCCAAATGTATCGCGCTGGTGCGCGCTATATGACGCTGACGCATACCAAGACGACCAATTGGGCGGATAGCGGTACCGACGCGCCCAAATTTGATGGCCTTGCGCCCTTTGGTGTTGCAGTTGTTAAAGAAATGAACCGCATCGGCATGCTGGTCGATTTAAGCCATGTGTCTGAAGCGACAATGCATGATGCGCTGGATGCGACCCAAGCCCCTGTGATCTTTAGTCACAGCGGCGCGCGCGCGATGGATGGCCATGGCCGCAATGTGCCCGACAGCGTTTTGAAGCGGCTGCCGCAAAATGGCGGGGTGGTGATGGTGGTGATGCTGCCTGATTATGTTAGCGAGGTTTCTCGCCAATGGTCGGCCAATCGCGCAGGCGAAGAGGCTCGACTGCAAAAGCTGTACCCCTATGCGCCTGATGCCGTGAAGGCCGGCCTTGCCAGTTGGGACAAAGCCAATCCGCGCCCGCAAGCGACAGTGCAGCAAGTGGCCGACCATATTGACCATATCCGCAAAGTCGCCGGGATCGACCATATCGGCCTTGGCGGCGATTATGATGGGATGGATAGCGCCCCTGTCGGCATGGAAGATGTGTCGGGCTATCCCAACTTGTTCATTGAGCTTGCCAAGCGCGGCTATAGCCAATCAGACCTGCAAAAAATTGCCAGCGGCAACATCATCCGCGCGCTGCGACAGGCAGAGCAAGTGGCGGCCCGTATGAAAGATGTGCCGCCCGGTGAAGCGCGAATTGCGCCCGCACAGCCCTAAACGAAGATCAATTAATGCTGGCGGTGCGCCCAGATATGGTGCGCCGCCACAATGACGCTACCAATCACACTGCCCACTAGGGCAGAACCCAATGCATGGACCACCCATTGGACCGCGCCGCCCAATGCGGGCACTCCAAGGCGTGCCTGATGCGCCGCGCCATCCACCCAAAGCGGCAATGGCGTCAGATGAAATTCATGCAGGCCATGCAGCACAATGCCGCCGCCAACCCAGATCATCGCAGCAACACCGATGGCTGAAAGCGCGGAGAGCAGTTTGGGCATAGCGCGCACAAGACCGCGACCAATTGCCCGGCGGGCGCCACTGCCGCCTTTGGCCAGATGCAGCCCAATATCATCCATCTTCACAATCAGACCCACCAGCCCATAAACGCCAATGGTGATGGCCACCGCCACAACAGCGAGAATAGCGGCCTGCAGGCCAATGCCTTCTTGCGACACTTCTGCCAGCGCAATCGCCATAATTTCCGCCGACAAGATCAAATCTGTCCGAATGGCGCCAGACACCATCTTCGCCTCATGTTCGGCGCTCGACAAATTGGCCTCCCCTGACGCCCCTTCTCCAGCGTGCGGGCGCAGCGCCTCCACCAGCTTTTCAATCCCCTCAAAACAGAGATAGCTGCCCCCGGCCATCAAGATCGGCGTTATGGCCATCGGCAGAAAATAGCTGAGCAGCAGCGCAACGGGCAGAATAAGCAGCAATTTGTTACGCAGCGATCCTTGCGCGATCCGATAGATAACGGGCAATTCCCGGTCGGGCGTGAAGCCGGTGACATAGCGGGGCGTTACCGCTGTATCATCAATGACCACCCCTGCGGCCTTGGCACTGGCTTTGCCTGCAGCAGCCCCCACATCATCGAGCGAGGCGACGGCCAGCTTGGCAATCATTGCGATATCGTCGAGCAGGGCTGCCAAACCGGATGCCATTTCATTCTCCTCTTCGCATGAGGGGCTGGGTTAATCAGCGGACCGCCATCTTGTCCATAGCCCCACAGGCATAGGTCGGTTGAGCCCAATTTTATAAGCTCTCCCTAGGCCAAGCCGCTGGTAACCACACTTGTTCATCACGTCTCAAGCCGCGCCGCGCTAAGAGTCTTGCTGCGTCAATTCATCGCAGTCAAAACTCGGTTCGTCGCTCGTCCAGAATCGTTCGTCGCAAGCTGACTGTTGCCTTGCAAAGCAGGTGCTAGGGAAGAATTTGCAAGTTATATAACGGACTTAACAAATGGCATTTCACGCAGCACAGGGTAAAAAATGGGCCGGCGCCGCCAGCCTTGTTGGACTAACAGCTTTGCTGGTTTCTGTTCCCCTGTCGCGCACGGCCACGGCAAGTCCGGTGAAAGCTGCGGCCTCGCCGCAATCCGCCAATATGGTTATCATGAAGCTGCGGTCGACTGGGCATTCCATCAGCATCCCGCTGCCGCAAGCCTCACCCGAACCCAGCATTAATGATTCCGCGCGCGAAGCGCCGCCACAAATGACAGCCGCCTTGCGCGCTTTGTGGTCCAGCTTCCCCGGCAAAGCCGGCATTGCGGTGATGAAGGGTGATGGCTCTTGGTTTGTCTCGTATCGCGGGGATGAACCCATGCCCCAGCAAAGCGTGTCGAAGCTGTGGGTCGCCATTTCGGTCATGGATGCGGTTGATAAGGGCCAGCTGCGGCTGGATGACCAAGTCACCCTGCGCAAATCAGATATGACATTGTTTCACCAGCCCATTGCAGGGCTGATCGGCCCCAATGGGTATACAACCACAATTGCGAGCCTGTTGAAGCGCGCGATGACGCAGAGCGACAACACCTGCAACGATTTCCTGATGCGCCGCGTAGGTGGCCCCACAGTGATCCGCGAGGTCATCGCAACCAAGCGATTGGGCGCCATTCGCTTTGGCCCGGGCGAGCGCCATTTTCAGGCCGCCACCGCTGGGCTGACGTGGAAGCCAGAATATAGCAATGGCTGGGCCTTCCAATCGGCACGTGCCGCGCTGCCCCTTACAGTGCGCAAGGCCGCGATGGATCGTTATGTGAACGATCCTATGGATGGCGCAACCCCGGCCGCCATCGCGCGCGCACTGGTGCGGTTGAAGCGCGGTGAGCTGCTGAGCCCACAATCCACGCAATATCTGCTCAACATCATGCAATCCACCGTTACGGGCCGCGCGCGCTTAAAAGCGGGGATGCCCGCCGGCTGGACGCTGGCGCATAAGACAGGCACCGGCCAAGATTTGGGCAGCCGCACCGCTGGGTTTAACGATGTTGGTATTATGACAGCCCCGGATGGCACCAGCTATGGCGTGGCCGTGATGATTGCAGACACAACGGCCCCCATGTCCGTGCGGCAGCACCTTATTCAGCAAGTTGCGGTCATCGTCGCGCAGAACCACAAAGGCGGGCAATATAGCGCGCGCCGCGTTTTTGGTGAGCGTGCGGCCGACTAACCAGCGAAACCTGTCGCCAAGTCGCGCGCCCATTGCTAATCCCCCGCTATGGGTGACCAGAAGCATCTCTATCTCGTCGATGGCTCGGGCTATATTTTCCGTGCTTATCATAGACTTCCGCCGCTAACGAACATCCGCGATGAGCCGGTGGGCGCAGTCTATGGCTATACCACCATGTTGTGGAAGCTGGCCGATGCGCTGCATAAAGCCGATGGCCCAACGCATATGGCGGTCATCCTCGATGCGTCGGGCAAATCCTTCCGCAATGAGATTTACGATCAATATAAGGCCCATCGCCCGCCTGCCCCGGAAGATCTTGTTCCCCAATTCCCCATGATCCGCGATGCCACGCGCGCCTTTTCGCTGCCCTGCATTGAAGAAATTGGGTTGGAGGCAGATGATATCATCGCCTCTTATGCCAAAGCCGCGCTGGCAGCGGGCTGGCTGGTGACTATTGTATCAACTGATAAGGATTTGATGCAGCTCATCCAACCCGGGCTCGACATGCTTGACCCCATGAAGAGCGAACGCCTTGGCCCGCATGCCGTGGTTGAGAAATTTGGCGTTGGGCCAGAACAATTGGGCGAAGTTCTGGCGCTGATGGGCGACAGTGCAGATAATGTCCCCGGCGTTCCCGGCATCGGCCCCAAAACCGCTGCCAAGCTGATTCAGGAATTTGGCACAGTGGAAGCCGTGCTGGCGGCCGCACCTGAGATGAAGCCCTCTAAAATGCGGGATAATTTGATTGCGCATGCTGATATGGCCCGCATGTCACGCATTCTGGTGACCTTGAAGGATGATGCCGCGCTGCCAGAACCGCTGGATGATCTTTTGCTCAAGGAAATCCCAGAGCCGCCCTTGCGCGCCTTTTTGGAGCATCATGGATTTTCATCGCTGCTGAAAAAATTGGGCGGCGAACCGGGCCGTGCCGATCATCAAACCATGCGGATGATCCGGGCCGAGGCAAAAGGCCCGGCAGCCGAGGCGCCAGCTGCGCCCGAAGTGCAAGTTTTTAACCGCGAGGCCTATGCCTGTGTGCAAACCGAGGCTGAGCTTGACCGCTGGATTGCCGAGGCACGGCTGGCGGGCATTATCGCGGTGGATACCGAAACCGATGCGCTGGATTCTATTGGCGCAGGGTTGGTCGGCGTCAGCCTGGCTATTGCGCCCAACCAAGCCTGTTACATCCCACTTGCGCATGGTGGCACGGATCTTTTCTCAGACGCACCGCCGCAAGTGCCAATGGCGACTGCCATGGCAAAACTCAAGCCGCTGTTAGAAGACGCCTCGGTCCTGAAAATCGGCCATAATATTAAATATGATCTCAACGTATTGGCGCGGCATGACATTCATGTGGCGCCCATTGCCGATACGATGGTGATGAGCTTTGATCTTGACGCTGGCATCCGCAATCACGGGATGGATGAACTCGCTCTGACGCATTTTGAGCATCAATGCCTCAGCTTCAAGGATGTCTGCGGCTCAGGCAAAAGCCAGCTGACGTTCAATCAGGTCGGCCTGCGCGAGGCGACGGCCTATGCCGCAGAAGATGCTGATGTGACACTGCGGCTCTGGCATCGGCTGCACCCTCGCCTTTCTGCCGAACAGGTCACGCGCGTCTATGAGCGCGTGGATCGCCCTCTCATCCCAGTCCTTGCGCAAATGGAGCGCCACGGCATCAAGGTGGACCGCGACGAACTGGCGCGCATGTCGAGTGAATTTGCCGAGGGCTGTGCAGGCCTGGAAGTTGAGATACATGCGCTTGCTGGCGGCCCCTTTGCGGTCGGCAGCCCCAAGCAATTGGGTGAAGTTCTCTTTGGGAAAATGGGCCTGAAGGGCGGCAAAAAGGGCAAGTCTGGCGATTATTCGACAGATGTCACCGTGCTTGAAAAACTGGCAGAAGAAGGTGTTGAGATTGCCCGTAAGGTGCTGGATTGGCGCCAGCTGTCAAAGTTGCGTTCGACCTATACCGATGCGCTGCAACAACAGATTAACCCCCGCACCGGCCGTGTGCATACCAGCTATAGCCTAACAGGCGCGCAGACTGGGCGGCTCTCCTCCAACGACCCGAATTTGCAGAACATCCCCATCCGCACCGAAACGGGCCGTCGCATTCGTCAGGCTTTTGTGGCGGAACCCGGCAATGTCTTGCTGTCTGCCGACTATAGCCAGATTGAGCTTCGGCTGGCGGCGCATATGGCCGATGTCCCCGCACTCAAAGATGCCTTTGCCAAGGGCGAGGATATTCACGCACGCACGGCGCAAGAGCTGTTTGGCGAAGTGAACCGCGAAACACGCGGCCGCGCCAAAACAATCAACTTCTCGCTACTCTATGGCATTTCGCGCTGGGGCTTGGCCGCGCGGCTGGGCATTTCGGCAGACGAAGCACAGGCGATGATTGATCGGTATTTTGAGAGCTTCCCCGGCATCAACCGCTATATCAGCCGCACGCTGCAAAACGCGCGCGAGACAGGCTATACCGAGACACTATTTGGTCGAAAAACCCATTTCCCGCGGCTGACCAGCCCAAACCAGACCGAGCGTGCAGGCAGTGAGCGCGCCGCCATCAACGCCCCCATTCAAGGGACAAGTGCAGACATTATCAAACGCGCCATGGTGCGCATGGGGCCGGCCCTTGCCGATGCTGGGCTAAGCCATGTGCGGATGCTGCTGCAAGTGCATGACGAATTGGTGTTTGAACTGCCCGAAAATGATGTCGCCGCCGCAAAGCCCGTGATCGAGCGTGTCATGGCGGAAGCGGCCGAGCCGCTCGTCATTCTGGATGTGCCCTTGGGCGTCGAAATTGGGACAGGCCACAATTGGGGTGATGCGCATTGAGTCACCCTAAACCTGACCAGCGCGATGATCTTCAAGCGCTGGCCAAAGGCGGCCGCACCAATGTGGCCGGCTTTTTTGTGCGCCTCATCGCGCGTATCCCATTCCTGATCATTGGCGGTCAATGGTATGGCGCAGAGGCCTTGGGGCGTCTGGCCTATGCCATTATCGTTGTGGAATTTGCCGCCCAAATTGCAACGCTGGGCCTGAAGCGGGGCCTGGCCCTGCATCTGACGGGAGACGGGAAGGAAAATGGTGCTTGGGATGGCCTTGTTGTCGTCCTGCTCGCCACCTTGCCGCTCACACTGCTGCTGATGGCTGTGCCGCACATCATGTTCCCCAACAGCGCGATCAATGGGCTCGACAACCTTTTGCCGCTGGTTATCCCTGCACTTGCTGCGTCAGACTTGATGTTGGCGGCGCTTGCCTATCGCTTTGATGTGGGCGCCACGGTGCGTGCGCGTGCCGTGATTGAACCCTGGACGATCAGCATCGGCGCCTTTGCCTTTGCGTGGACCATGCCGCGCGATGGCCTGTTGGTGGCCTATGCCCTGTCGATGGCGGCTGCCTTTCTTGCCTCGCTTGTCCCCTTCCTGAAAAGCTATGGCCTTCCAAAGAATTGGAACCCGCGTCCACGCGCACTTTGGGCGCTGGCACGGCGCAATGTGCCGCTGGCAGCGGCCGATGCCATAGAATGGGGTTCCCGCCGTTTGGATTTGGCGATTTTGGGGCTGTTTGTATCGCCGGCGACAGTCGGAATTTACTGGGTAGCACAGCAGATTGCTTCGCTTCCGCAAAAACTGAAAACCAGCTTTGACCCTGTGCTTGGTCCAGTCATCACCCGGCGGCTGGATGAAGGCGATCGACCCGCGGTTGCGCGACAAATCAGCCAAGCCGGTTTTTGGATTTTAGCGGCCCAATTGGGCGTGGCCTTGGCGTTGGGCATCCCTGCGCGCGGCCTATTAGGGCTTGTTGGCCCAGATAGCAGCTTTGTCGGCGGCACGGCCGCCTTGGCATTTTTGCTGCTGGCAGAAGCCGTCGCGGCGCTTGCGGTGGTGAGCGAGGCGGCGCTGGTTTATATCGCACGGCATCGCAATATGCTGTTTTCACTGGGGATGATTGGCTTTCAGGGCATAGTATCTGTTGGCTTACTATTTGCCATGAAAACCCAGGGCTTTGCCGAGACAGATCTTGCCGCTGCAGTTGCCGCTGCGCTGTGTGTGGCGCTGGCCCTCGCGTCGCTTGCCAAATCCCTTCTTGCACGCCGCTTATTGGGGGCACCCGTCTCTGTCTGGCGCTGGTCGCTATTGATTGGCGCGACAGCCGCCATCGCTGTTGGTCAGGTATTTATCCGCTTGCCGGAATGGATTGAGCTGCTGCTGGGCATCCCTGCAATTTTGGCCACCTATTGCTGGGCCATTTGGACATGGGGTTTTCGAGAGGAAGACCGCGTCTTATTCCGTCGGTTGAAATAGACGCAGCCTTCCCCTCTTATCCCAATTGGGCTTAATGGCGGAAATGGCGCATTCCGGTGAACACCATCGCCAAACCCGCGTCATCTGCTGCGGCAATCACCTCATCATCGCGGATCGAGCCGCCCGGCTGAATGACTGCTGTTGCTCCGGCTTCTACTGCTGCCAAGAGACCATCGGCAAAGGGGAAGAAGGCGTCTGATGCGACTGCGCTGCCCTGCGTCCGCGGGCCAGCCCAGCCATAAGTTTCTGCGGCTTCACGCGCTTTAATCGCAGCAATCCGGGCCGAATCCCGGCGGTTCATCTGGCCTGCGCCAATGCCTGCTGTCACGCCATCCTTGGCATAGACAATCGCATTGGATTTGGTGTGCTTGGCCACAGTCCACGCAAAGAGGCAATCTTTCAATTCCTGCTCGGTCGGCGCGCGCTGGGTGACGACTTTGAGCATATCCTGCGTGATCCGGCCATTATCGCGGCTTTGGACCAGATAACCGCCTGCAATGTTCTTGATATTCAGGCCGGGGCGTGCCGGATCCGGCAGATCACCCGTAATCAAAAGGCGCAAATTCTTCTTCTTTGCAAACGCCGCGCGCGCCGCTTCATCTGCGGCAGGTGCTGCCACGACTTCCGTGAAGATGTCACACATCGCCTCAGCCGTTGCGCCATCCAGCGGGCGGTTGACGGCGATAATCCCTCCAAAGGCCGAGACAGAGTCGCACTCCAGCGCATTTTTATACGCCTCAAGCAATGTCTCGCCTGTCGCAACGCCACAGGGGTTGGCATGCTTTACAATTACAACTGTTGGCGGGCCATCGCGGAATTCCGCCACCAGCTCTAACGCCGCATCGGCATCATTATAGTTGTTATAGCTCAGCTCCTTACCCTGAAGCTGGGCAGCTTGCGCAATGCCGCGACCATGCGGCCCGGCTGGAATATAGAGTGCGGCCTGCTGGTGTGGATTTTCGCCATAGCGCAGCTCTTCCCCCTTGGTCGCCGTGACTGCCAGCATATCGGGGAAAAATTGTTGTTGGTCGGCAAAGGCAAACCACTGGCTGATCATCGCATCATAAGCCGCCGTGGCCGAATAGGCTTTGGCGGCTAAGCGGCGGCGGAAATCATAGCTGGTGGCGCCGGCTTTTTCGTCCATCGCCATCACCAGCTCTGCATAATCGGCAGGATCCGTCACAATGGCGACGAAAGCATGATTTTTGGCTGCAGAGCGCACCATAGAGGGGCCGCCAATATCGATATTCTCGATAATGTCATCGCGGCTTGCCCCCTTGGCTACAGTTTGCGCAAAGGGATAAAGGTTCACGACCACCAGATCGATTGCGCCAATATCGTGCGCGGCCATTGCAGCTGCATGTTCTGGATTATCCCGCACCGCCAACAAACCGCCGTGCACCTTAGGGTGCAGCGTCTTCACGCGGCCATCCATCATTTCCGGAAAGCCTGTGAGGTCAGAAATATCTTTTACGTCCAGCCCGGCATCACGCAGTGCCTTAGCGGTGCCGCCCGTGGACACCAGCTCCACGCCGTGGCGAACAAGGGCTGCCCCCAAATCAATCAGGCCCGTTTTGTCGGACACGGAAAGCAGTGCCCGCTTAATCTGTACGTCAGTCATGGTCTTCCTGTCGTTATCGGGCGCGCTTGAGCACCCAGTTGAATGTGGCTCCGCCTGCCGGCGCGTCGCCAGAAATCACAAGTTGCTGAGTTGGGTGCATCTGCCCATTCGCGTCCACCCAAAGGCTGTCTTCCAAAGCCAGCGTGCCATTTTGACAGCGAAACTGCCACATATGGCCATCGGGCAGGCGCAGCAGTGCCCCATTGCCCACCGCTGTTGGGCTGGCATCCACCCCAACGCCCAAATGAAAGCGTATGGCAAATTGCACCCCATTGCGTACACGGCGCTGCGGCACCAGCACATCATCGCCACGCAATTCACTGCCATCGGGCAATAAGGTCAGCGTGCGCCGATGGAGCATACCAAATCGGCGGACATAGCCATCATGGCTCGCCTCAACGCGGCCGCCAGCGGCGCTGTCCTGCCATTCCACTTCGGTTTGGCCAACGCCGGCGCCCAGCCCACCGAGCGGCAAAAGCGCGGTAGAATTGCTGTCTGCCACAACCAAGGTTGAATGGGCCGCGCTGGTCCGCAAAGCTTGCACCAACGCGTCTGATAAAATTGCGCCACCTGCGCCAGCACCGCCGCAATTGACAATAAGGCGATAGGGCCCATCGGACATCTCAAAGCCCAAGGTAGAGGCGCAGCCTGTGTCGGAAGCCGCCCCAATGGGTGGCGGTGCAGCATCCATGATCAAGCTGGTCCGGCCATTTTCAAGCCGCTGATAACCCCAATCAAAACTCTGCCGCTTGGGCCGCGTGCGCACGGGTGCTCCGCGCAGCAGCGTGTCAACATCCGCCTTGGCCAGCGGCACTCCGCCCTGCCAGCTTGAAAGGCCCCCATCGCCCAAAATCAACGCACCATAAAGCGCAACGGCCTCTTCCAGCGCGGCGGCCAACCATGGGTCGATCCGTTCCCCCCGCGCTGCATAAACTTTTTGCAGCATCGCCAATGTTTGGATGAGATAGCCCAATTTTTCCGGGCTGCGGCAGATTGGGCCGCCATCGTCAAACAGACCCGTGGCCAAGGCCTGCTTCAATCCGCTTTCGCTATAGCTGCGCCGCGCTTCGCCACCTGGCATCAACAAGTTGGCCGCAACGGCACCGGCCCATGCTTCAATCCGCGGCACGCCATTCGCCACATGCCCGGCAACTTGCTCCAAATGACGCGCTGTGCGCGCTAAAATGGACAAAACGGATGATCGATAAATAATATCAGGGCTTGAGAGGATCAGCGGCGCATGCGCCATCCAAAAGAGCAATCGTGCGCCCGCCAAATCGCCACGCCACGCCACATCGCTGACCGTCTCGCTATGCGCGGCAAGCCAGGTGCGCATCAATTGCTCTGCCAGTGGCGCGACACGTTCGCGATCATTCAATGCGGCCAAATCACGCAGCCAGGCAAAGCTGTGCATGTGGCGCGCAAAACTGGGCGACCAATTCTGTTCCGTAAATGTGCAGGCGGCAACCTCTTGCGCGGTGCCTTGCCAATATATGCTGCCCCGCAAAATCGCGGCACCGCGATCTGGATCTCCCTTAATCGGGTCTTCGGGAACGGTAAGTAGTTTAAGCGGATAGCGCCCCTTTAGCCGCAGCCTGTGCAGGGGAGATTTCCAGAGAAGTTGGTTCAGCTGCGCTTTCAGCCGATCGCGCAATGCAAAGCCAGTGGGACGATTGGCACGGATAAGGCGCTTGCCGGGGACAATGCTCTCAGAGTCCGCCGGCAAATCGCCGCTCATTGCCCACGCAACCGCGCAATATTGGAGGCATAATGCTCTGGCCCGCCCTTAAAGCTCGCCGTTCCAGCAACCAGCACATTCGCGCCTGCGGCAATCACACGTGGCGCGGTATTGGCGTCAACACCGCCATCCACTTCAACATCGATATTCAGCCCGCGCTTCTCAATCGTGTTGCGGATTGCCTCAATTTTGCGCAGCTGGCTTTCGATAAAGCTTTGGCCGCCAAAGCCGGGGTTCACGCTCATCACCAACACCAGATCAATATCATCATAGATATAATCCAGCATTTTGGCTGGCGTGGAGGGGTTCAACGAAACGCCCGCCTTTTTGCCTAGCGCCTTAATGCGCTGGACTGTGCGATGCAGATGCGGCCCAGCCTCTTGATGCACGGTGATGATGTCCGACCCCGCTTCGGCAAAAGCATCCAGCATGGGATCAACAGGCGTGATCATAAGATGCACGTCCATCACCTTTTGCGTGTGCGGGCGCAGCGCTTTGACGACCATTGGACCAATGGTGATATTGGGCACAAAATGCCCGTCCATCACATCAACATGGATCCAATCGGCCCCAGCGGCATC
>JAGWVG010000014.1 GCA_018970965.1 Alphaproteobacteria bacterium
TCGGGCAAAATGACGCGGTAGCCGGCATCCACAAAAGCTTGGATATTCTGGCGAAAGTTGGACGCACCGGAGGCACCCGGGCCACTGCCATGGAGGAAGACCACAGCAGGGCCGCTGCCAGTTTCAGCAATGTGGATCGTATATCCACCGCTGACTTGATAATCCGCTTCGCGCAAATCCGCCATTTTATATCCTTAAAGGAAGGTGAAGTTAGGTTGTTCACCCAACATCGTCCCAACCACATCTGATGTGCGGTTGTTCGGATCATTGGCAACGTGCGCACGGCCTGCGTGGATATCGAGCCAAGGCTGGATGATCTCGCTCGACATATAAATGGCACGTCCGCCAAGCAGTTGCACAATGCCATCAATCAGCTCGGCCAAGCGGCGGACCACGTTGGACGATTGATAGGTATAGAGCGCGCGCTTTTCCATCGGGATAGGCTGGCCGCATTCGGCATAATGCATCAGATCTTCAAAGCTTGTCTTTAGCGTCAGTTCCATTTCCAGGATCTGCGCATGGGCTTTGGCAATGGCTGCGTGCAACATCGGGTCAGCTTTAGAGGCCTTGCCCGTGTTGGTTGAAACGCGGTCTTGCATGATCTTCATCGCGGCATTTACCGCCGCACGTGCGCCGCCAAAGGCCGCGGTCGAGACCGAGCGGACAAACACCTGTGCCCACGGCAGAGAGTAAAGCGGGCCATCATTGGCTGCTTGCCCCGGGTTGTTGCACATAAAGCCATCAACGGCGCGGTGGGTGCGGTAGTCGGGCACAAAGGCGCGGTCGACCACAATGTCAAAGCTGCCGGTGCCTTGCAGGCCAAATGTATCCCAAGTGCCTTCAATAATCTGATAATCACTGCGCGGCAGCAAGAAGGTGCGCATATCGGGTGCGCCGCCTTCTTCTTGCGGCGGCACCAATGCGCCGAGCAGCACCCAGCCGCAGTGCAGCGACCCCGTTGAGAAGCCCCAACGGCCTGAGAGATAAAAGCCGCCTTCGGTCGGCTCGACCTTGCCGACCGGCTGATAGGTTGAGGAAACCAGCATATCGCTGTTCTCGCCCCATACTTCGGCTTGTGCTTCATCATGGAAGAGCGCCAGCTCATAGGGGTGGCAGCCAACAACGCCGTACATCCATCCGGTGGACATGCAGCCTTCCGCGAGCAGCTTTTGCACATCGAAGAAGACATTCGGGTGCATTTCATAGCCGCCCCAACGCTTGGGCTGGAGAATCTTGAAGAAACCTGCTGCCTTCATTTCAGCAATGGTTTCAGCAGGAACGTTATAATCTTTGGTGCACTGGCGCGCGCGCGCCTTGAGCGTCGGGATCATCGCGCGGGCGCGATCGACAAGCTCTTGCGGCGTCGGGATGCCGCCAGCGTGCGACTTCATCGAAACTACAGTAGCCATGGTCAGACAACCTCCTCCTTAATCGGCCCGACTCGCTCTCTCCAGTCGATGGGGGCATTCGTAATTTTTTTTGTCATCTAATACGCAAATCGTCAATTGAATTCCGGGTGCCTACGCGATAATGCGTAATTTATTGGCAGGTATTGCGTGATTCAGCTTTACTGCTTTGAGAGGATAATAGGTTCGTTGGCACATCAAGTGACATATGATTTCAGCGGCAAGGTGGCGATTGTCACGGGCGGCACGCGCGGGCTGGGGCGGCAGATTGCTGTTCGGCTGGTAGAAGCGGGCTGCATGGTCGCGGTCTGTGGTCGCTCAGCGCCTGACGATCTGCCGGCTGGAATTAGCTTTTATCAAGCAGATGTGCGTGATGCTGATCAGGCCAAGGGGCTTGTTGATGCTGTTGTTGCGCAGCATGGCCGGATTGACATTCTTGTGAACAATGCCGGTGGCTCTCCTGCCAGCGCCGTGGCAGAGGCAAGCCCGCGTTTTGTCGATGCCATTCTGAAGCTGAATATGGTCGGCCCGCTTTACATGGCGCAGGCGGCTTACCCGCACATGGCAGCGCAAAAAGGCGGGAGTATCATTAACATTGCCAGTGTCTCAGGCGCACGGCCCTCGCCGGGGACGACAATTTACGGCATGGCAAAGGCTGGCCTCATCAATATGACGCAAAGCCTAGCGCAGGAATGGGGGCGCGACGCCATTCGCGTTAACGCCATCATTGCTGGTTTGATGACCACCGAAAATGCCGAAGCGACTTATGGCGATGCTGATGCGCAGGCAGCGGTCGGCCAGTCCATGCCTTTGGGCCGGATGGGCACCGGCGATGATTTGGCTGGGGCGGTCCTCTGGCTGACTTCGGATGACGCCAACTGGGTTAGCGGGGCCCGCCTTCAAGTCGATGGCGGCGGTGAACGACCCTATTTTCTAGATCTTGTGAAGGGAGGCTAAGGCCGATGGGGATTAAGGCGCTTGGCTATGTCGTCATTGAGACGGCACAACCAGATAAATGGAATGAATTTTTGACCCAGGTCGCGGGCGTAATGCGCGCGGCCGATGCAGCTGACGGTGCGGCACAATATCGCATTGATGCAGCGCCCTTCCGCTTCCGCATCGAAACGACAGGCCGCGAATGGTTTCGGGCGGCAGGGTATGAGGTGGCCGATGCCGCTGCTTTGGCCGCATTGCAGCAGGCCGTGACAAAGGCTGGCCGGCCTGCGACACCTCTTACGGCTGAAGAAGCTGCGCTGCGCCATGTTGCTGCTGGCTTCCGGACATCGGACCCGGCGGGCAATGGCCTAGAATTTTTCTATGGCCGCAGCACTGCGGCAGAGCCATTTGTCTCGCCTTTGGGAGTCCCCAATTTCGTGACGGGCGACATGGGCATGGGCCATGCCGTCTTCTCGGCCCCCAATTTTGATGAGACCATTGGCTTTTTGCGCGATGTTGTCGGCTTCCACGAAACGGATATGCCGCGCTTTAACTTGATGGGGCCCGATGGCCCCTCAATGGGCTTTGCCTTTATGCATGCGGACAATGGCCGCCACCACAGCATCGCCGTGGGTGAGGGGCCCGTGCCCCCATCAGGCGCCGTCCATGTGATGTTGGAATATCCCAATCTGACTGAGGTGGGCAAAGCGCATGACCGTATGAAGGCGCTGGGTTACCCCGAAAGCGCGTCGCTGGGCCGCCATGTTAATGATGAGACAGTGGGCTTTTATGTTCAGACGCCGGGCGGCTTTGATCTTGAAATTGGCTGCGACAGCCTCGTGATTGATCCCCAAAGCTGGCAGACGACGAAGCATGAGGCGATCAGCGTTTGGGGCCATGAATGGGCCTGGCAAAAGGCGATGAAGGAAGCACAGGCATAATGCTCGATAAACGCATGACAGCGGCTGACATTGTCAGCCAATTGCACGATGGCATGACGCTGGGCATTGGCGGCTGGGGTCCACGGCGCAAGCCGATGGCTTTGGTGCGCGAAATTCTGCGCTCTGACCTCAAAGACCTGACCATCGTTGCCTATGGCGGTGCGGATGTCGGTATGCTCTGTGCGGCCGGCAAGGTGAAGAAGCTTGTTTTCGCTTTCGTTTCGCTGGATGCCATTCCGCTTGAGCCTTGGTTTCGCAAGGCGCGCGAGGCTGGCCAGATCGAGGTTTTAGAACTCGATGAAGGTATGTTCCAATGGGGCCTGAAGGCTGCGGCCTTTGGCGTTCCCTTCTTGCCGACGCGCGTTGGTTTGGGAACGGATTTGGCGGCGCTCGGTGGTTTGAAAACGGTCACATCGCCATATGCCGACGCCGAAACGTTGATTGCGATGCCTGCGCTAAAGCTGGATGCCGCGTTGTTGCACGTCAATCGGTCAGACTGGCGCGGCAATGTTCATCTGTTTGGGCCAGACGTCTATTATGATGAGTGGTTTGCGAAAGCGGCCGCGAAGACCTTTGTGTCTTGCGAAGAATTGGTTGACCGAATGGAAGACCATTATCCCGATCAAGCGCAAGCCAATATCTTTGAACGCTGCTTTGTGACGGGCGTGGTGGAAATGCCCTGTGGTGCCCACCCAAGCTCAATGCCGCCCAGCTATGGCTGGGATATGAAGGCCTTCAAGGCCTATGCCGATGCCGCAAAAGAGCCCGGCGATTGGGCTGCAGTGGCTGACCGCTTTGTTGGCAAAAGCGAGGCTGATTATCTTAACTCCGTAGGCGGAAAGGAGGCGGTTGCGGCTTTGCCGTTGCCGATTTTCTAATGACAGACGTAACGCTTGCAGAACTCTGCATTTTTGCCGCCTCCGAGGCGTTTCGGAACAATGGGGAAATTGTTGCGACGGGTGTCGGCCCGGTGCCGCGTCTTGCCGCGAGCCTGGCGAAGCTGACGCACACGCCCGAGCTGATGATGACTGATGGCGAGGCCTATCTTGTCGAACAGCCGGTGCCGTTGGGGCCGCGTGGCGATTACAAGCCCAAATTTGCCGGGTATCTGCCGTTTTCACGCTTCTTTGACAGTGCGGTATGGTCAGGCCGTCGCCATGCAATGGTCACGCCGACGCAGATTGATCGTTTCGGCCAGATCAACCTTTCGCAACTGGGGGGCACGCATAAACAACCCAAGACGCAGATGCTTGGCGTGCGTGGCTTTCCGGGCAACACGATTTATCACCCCAATAGCTTCTTCTTCCCCGCGCACACATCGCGCGTCTTTGTGGAAGGCGAAGTCGATATGGTCTCAGGCGTGGGCTATAATCCCGCCAAACGCGTGCCCGGCGGCAATTATTCGGGTGTCGACCTGCGCGTGATTGTAACCAATTTGTGCGTGATGGATTTTGGCGGCACAAACAACGCCATTCGCGTTGTCTCGCTGCACCCCGGCGTGACCTTTGACGAAGTTCAGGCGGCGACTGGGTTTCCATTAGAAAAAGGTGCGTTGACTGAGACGCCCTTGCCCGATGCCGAGGCACTGGCGATCATCGCCCAGCTGGACCCGCATAATATCCGCGCCAGCGTTATCAAAGATAATCCGCCCGCCATTCGGGCGCATTGAGGAGAGGCCGATCATGAGTGATCTTGTCACGCCAAAGCAGGTCGACATTCAATATGAGACGGATACGCCCATTTTGTACGAAGTGGTCGATAACGTCGCTTGGATCACGATGGATCGGCCGGGCTTTAACAATGCGCAAAATGGGCAGATGACCTATGCGCTGGATGATGCCTTTAACCGGGCCGTGCAGGATGATGATGTCCGCTGCATCGTGCTGGCGGGCAACGGCAAGCACTTCTCGGCTGGGCATGACATTGGCACGCCGGGGCGCGATTTGCACAAGCATTTTGACAATCGCTTGATGATCCCGCCGCATATCAACAAGCCTGCGGCTGAATTGCTCTATACGCGTGAGCAAGAGCAGTATCTGGGCATGTGCCGCCGCTGGCGCGACATTCCCAAGCCGACAATTGCGATGGTGCAGGGGGCGTGCATTGCAGGTGGTTTGATGCTGGCTTGGGTGTGCGATTTGATTGTCGCCTCGGAAGATGCCTTCTTCCAAGATCCGGTCAATCCGCTGATGGGCATTCCGGGCGTCGAATATTTTGCGCACGCTTATGAGCTTCCGCCGCGCGTGGCGAAGGAGTTTCTGTTGCTGGGCGAGCGGATGAGTGCCGAGCGGGCCTATTCCTTCGGCATGGTGAATAAGGTTGTCCCGCGCGATGAATTGCGTGCCGCGACCGAAACTTGGGCCAAGAAGCTGGCGGGCCAGGGCCGTTTGGGCAACTGGCTGACCAAGCAAGCCATCAACCATGTGGAAGAATTGCGCGGCAAGCGCGCGGCAATGGATGCCGTGTTCCATATGCACCATTTTGCGCATGCGCAGAATGATTTGGTCACGGGGGACTCAATTGGCGGCGTAAGCGGCAAATCCGCTGCCTCGTCCAATAAGGCGGAGGCCAAAAAGGCCTGATGACCGATGTTCTCGCAACCGCGCTGACGGAACGTCTGGGCTGCCGCCTGCCGGTGATCCAGACGGCTATGGGTTGGGTGGCAAAGCCTGAATTGGTGGCAGCCTCCAGCAATGCCGGGGCCTTTGGCTTTTTGGCCTGCGCGGTGATGACGCCCAAAGAAGCGGGTGAAGAAATCGCCCGGCTGCGCGATTTGACGGCGCATAATTTTGGCGTGAATTTCCATAGTTTTCAGCCTGGTGCGGCGGAGATTGTTGAGCTGATCTTAGCTCATAAAGATCGCGTTCGTGCGGTCAGCTTTGGGCGTGGGCCAGATGCCAAGATGATTGGCCGGTTCCGCGATGCGGGCATCCTCTGCATCCCGACGGTTGGTGCCGTAAAGCACGCTGAAAAAATGGTTCAGTTGGGCTGCGAGATGGTGACCGTGCAGGGCGGCGAAGGTGGCGGCCATACAGGGGCCGTGCCGACGACAGTTTTGCTGCCGCAAGTTTTGGATGCCGTCGATGTGCCGGTGGTGGCTGCAGGTGGCTTTGGCGATGGGCGCGGCCTTGCGGCGGCTTTGGCTTATGGCGCTGTGGGCATTGCGATGGGCACGCGCTTTTTGATGACAGCCGAAAGCCCGGTGCCGCAGGCACCCAAGGCCGCTTATGTGAAGGCGGGCACCAGCGATATCGCAGTGTCCACCAAGGTCGACGGCATTCCGCAGCGGATGATTTTGAACCCGCTGCTGAAGCGCATTGAAGCCTCGGGCACGCTCGCCATGTGGCTGCGCGCTGTTGAGGCGGGTCTGGAAATGAAGCGCCAATCGGGCATGAGCTGGGGGCAAGTGATCTCCACCGCGCGCAGCATGACTGCGCATGGCGAAATGCCCTTGGCACAGGCCATGATGGCAGCCGCAGCGCCCATGATGATCCAGCGGGCCGTTGTATCGGGCGATGCCGAACAGGGCCTCATGGCAACCGGCGTGGTTGCAGGGCGCCTCAAGGATTTGCCGAGCTGCGCACAATTAATGGCTGATATTGAAACCGAAGCGCGCGCGCGCATTGCCGCGCTGACAGCAGGGAAATAACCCATGCCTATTACATGCACCGTGCAAGACCGCATTGCGGAAATCGTTTTTGATGTGCCGCCGGTCAACGCGTTTGACAGCGAGACATGGCTGTCGATCCCCGAGATTATCACCAATGCCGCGCGGCGTGAGGATGTGAATTGCGTGCTGATCCGCGCGGAAGGCCGCGGCTTTTGTGGCGGCGTCGATATTAAGGAAATGCAGGCGCATCCGGAGCGGATCACGGTTCTCAATCGCGGCAATTATTTGACCTTTAAGGCCATTCGCGATGCTGAGGTGCCTGTGGTGAGCGCGGTCCATAAATTTGTCATTGGCGGCGGCATTGGCATTTGCGGCGCGAGCGACACGATTATTGCAGCAGATGATGCCTATTTCTCACTGCCAGAGGTGGATCGCGGGGCGATGGGCGGGGCCAGCCATTTGTCGCGCATGTTGCCGCTGCATAAAGTGCGCGCCGCCTTTTTCACGGGCGGCAATATCCCGGTGCAGGAAGCCTATCGCTTGGGCGCAGTCGAAAAAGTCGTGCCGCGGGCCGATCTGGAAGCCGAAGCGCGCGCCTTTTGCGCCGTGATTGCCAGCAAGAGCCGCAAGGCACTGGTGATCGCGAAGGAAGCATTGAACGGGCTTGAACCGCGCGATGTTGATCGCGGCTATCGCTGGGAACAGGGCTTCACGCTTGAAATGTACATGCATGAAGACAGCCAAAAATCGCGCGACGCCTTTGTGGAAACCGGCAAGGCGGCCAGCTTCTAATGCAACTGACCTATACCCCTGAACAACAAGCCTTCCGGGCCGAGGTGCGCGTCTGGATGGAAACACACGTGCCCAAAGAGCCGCTGATCACGTTGGAATGCCGTGAAGGCTATGACCAGCATGTCGCGTGGGAACGCACGTTGGCGAGCGGAAATTGGGGCATGGTGACATGGCCCGAAGCCTTTGGCGGTCGCGGGCTGGACCTGATCCAGTGGCTCATTTTTGAGGAAGAATATTTCCGCGCGGGTGGCCCCAATCGCGCCAATCAAAACGGCATATTCCTGCTTGGCCCGACGATCATGGAGTTTGGGACTGAAGAGCAAAAGGCCCGTTTCCTTCCGCCGATGGCGCGTGGTGAAGTGATTTGGGCACAAGCCTGGTCCGAGCCGGGCGCCGGGTCGGATATGGCAGCGATTAGCTCTAAGGCTGTGCGTGATGGCGATCATTATGTGATTACGGGCCAAAAAACATGGTCCAGCCGCGCGGCTTTTGCCGATTGGGGCTTTGGCATGTTCCGCACCGACCCAGAGAGCAAGCGGCACAAGGGGCTGACCTTTATCCTGTTTGATTTGAACAGCCCGGGCATTACGCGCCGCCCGATCCGCCAGCTGCATGGGGATACCGGCTTTGCGGAATTATTCTTTGATGAAGTCCGCGTGCCGGTGGAAAATTGTCTGGCGGGTGAGGGCGAGGGCTGGAACGTCGCCATGGCCACCGCAGGCTTTGAACGCGGTTTGATGCTGCGGTCTCCGGGCCGCTTCCAAGCGACGGCGAAGCGACTGGTGGAGCTGTATCGCAAACATGCTGACGAGGCGTCTCCTGCCGCACGCGAAGCCGTGACGCAGGCATGGATGGCTGCCCAAGCCTACGCCTATAATACTTATGCCGTCGCCGCGAAGATCATGGCGGGCGGCAAAATTGGTGCCGAGGCGAGCCTCAACAAAATCTTCTGGTCCGAGCTGGACCGCGCGATGCACCGCACGGCGATGCACCTGTTGGGCGCGCACGCCGAACTGAAACGCTTTGATGATGGCTCGATCAATGCGTGGCTGGAAGGTTATATCTTCTCGCTCTCTGGCCCGATTTATGCGGGGTCCAACGAAGTTCAACGCAACATTACGGCAGAGCGCCTGCTCGGCCTGCCGCGCATCGGCGCGGGTTAAGGGAGGCGGGCGATGGATATGCTCTTTACTGAAGATCAATTGGCGCTGGCTGAAACAGTGCGCGATTATCTGGCCGGCACACATGGGCCAGAGGTGCTGCGTCGCTTGGATGTTGATGGCAATCGTGATCCGGCGATTTGGCAGGGCTTGGTCGATATGGGCCTGACGGGCCTGTTGATCCCCGAAGATCAAGGTGGGCTGGGCATGGGCCTTGCCGATGCCGCGCTGATTGCTGTCGAATGTGGGCGGGCGTGCTTGGCAGAGCCATTGGTCGAAACCGCGTTTGTCGCCGTGCCATGGTTGGTGGCGCAGGGGCGGACGCCAGAACTGGCGGCAATCCTTGCGGGCACAGCCAAGCCTGACTTGCCGCACGCCATCAACCCATGGGTGGCCGATGGCACCGGGGCAGCGCTGACCAGTGTTGACCCGTTGCGCAATTTGGCCGCGGCCCCGGCAGAGCGTAGCGATGATCCGCTGCTGCTGAACCTTGGTGCTTTGATGTCGGCCGCCCAATTGGTCGGTCTGGCAGATGCGATGCTGGCGCAAGCCGTGGAGTACGCGAAAATCCGCACGCAATTTGGTCAGCCCATTGGCGCGTTTCAGGGGTTGAAGCATCAATTGGCAAGCTGTGCGGTTGCTATTGAATTTGCAAAGCCGGTGCTGTGGCGCGCCGCCCAAGCCGTGGCGGATGGGGTGGACAGTGCCGACGTCCATGTCAGCCATGCCAAGGTGGCTGCGACGGATGCGGCGCAATTGACATCGGAAACCGCCATCCAAGTCCATGGTGCTATGGGCTATACCTATGAGGTGGATCTGCACTTTTGGATGAAGCGCAGTTGGGCCTTGTCGGGCGCTTGGGGCAGCCGCGCCTTTCACCTTCGTCGCGTCGATGCGGCTGTCCTTGGGGGCAGCCATCCCATTGGCCCTGAACACACATTTGCCTGAGGAACGATCATGGCTGAAGCCTATATTATTGATGCTGTCCGCACCCCCATTGGGCGCAAAAAGGGCAGCCTTGCCGGTTTGCATCCCGCAGATTTGGGCGCGCACCCCATCAAGGCGCTGATTGAGCGCACAGGTGTTGATGCCAATGCCGTGGACGATGTGGTTTGGGGCTGCTGCGACACCATTGGTCCGCAAGCGGGTGATATTGGCCGCACTGTCTGGCTGGTGGCTGGCATGCCGCAGCATGTGCCGGGTACGACGATTGATCGGCAATGTGGGTCTTCGCAGCAAGCCATTCACTTTGCAGCGCAAGGTGTGATGTCGGGCACGCAGGATTTGGTGGTCGCCGGCGGCAGCCAGGCGATGAACGCCATTCCTATTTCGGCGGCCATGTATGCGGGCGAGCCTTATGGATTTTCCAACCCGTTTAACACCTCGCCGGGCTGGATTGCGCGTTATGGCGATGGGCTGCTGAACCAAATCAACTCGGCAGAAATGATTGCCAATAAATGGGGCCTCACCCGTGAGGAGATGGAAGGCTTTGCCGTTGCCTCGCACCAGCGCGCGCAAGCGGCGTGGGATAATGGCTGGTTTGATGCCGAAGTCGCGCCGATGGCGGACCTCGCCCAGGATGAAACCATTCGTCCGACAACAACGCTCGAAGGCCTTGCCAGTCTGAAGACAGTGCAGGAAGGCGGCATCATTACCGCCGGGATCTCGAGCCAGAATTGCGATGGGGCAGCGGCATTGCTGATTGCCTCGGAACGCGCTGTCAAAGAACATGGGCTAAAGCCACGTGCGCGCATCCACCATTTGTCGGTTCGCGCTGATGATCCGGTCTGGATGCTGACGGCACCCATCCCCGCGACGCAATATGCGCTCAAAAAAGCGGGTATGACGATTGATCAAATTGACCTGTTTGAATGCAACGAGGCGTTCGCATCCGTGCCGATGGCGTGGATGAAGGAGCTCGGCATTCCGCATGACAAAGTGAATATTCATGGCGGCGCGATTGCGTTGGGCCACCCCTTGGGCGGCACGGGCGCGCGGCTGATGACAACTTTGCTCAACGCGCTGGAGCGCACGGGCGGGCGCTTTGGCCTGCAGACGATGTGCGAAGGCGGCGGGCAGGCCAATGTGACGATTATTGAGAGGCTCTAATGGGTATTTGTGAGAACAGAACAGTCGTCATCACGGGCGCGGCGCGCGGCCTTGGTCGCGCTTATGCGCTGGCCTTTGCGGCAGAAGGCGCAAATGTCGTCGTCAATGATATTGGCACTTCGCTGAACGGCGAAGGTCGCGATACCAGCGCCGCTGATGGCGTGGTGGCAGAAATCATCGCAGGCGGCGGCAAAGCCATCGCCAATTATGAAGATATTACCGATTGGGATGCCGCCAAGCGTATCGTTGATGCCGCGGTCGCTGCATTTGGCGATTTGCACGTTGTTGTGAACAACGCGGGTATTGTGCGCGACCGCATGTTCGTGTCGGCGACGCTCGAAGAATGGGATGCGACAATGCATGTGCATTTGCGCGGGCATTTCTGCCTGTCGCGCCATGCCGTGGATTATTGGCGCGCGCGCCAAAAAGAAGGCCATGCGGTGGACGCGCGCATTATCAACACCTCGTCGGGTGCCGGGCTTCAGGGCTCCATCGCACAAGCGGCTTATTCCACAGCCAAGGGCGGGATCGCCGCGCTGACTTTGGTGCAGGCGGCAGAACTGGGCCGCTATGGCATCACCGCCAATGCGCTGGCGCCGTCTGCCCGTACGCGAATGACCGAACAGGCCTTTGCCGATAAAATGGCAACGCAAGGCGGCGAATTTGACGTGATGGACCCGGCGAACATCGCGCCCACCGTCGTCTGGCTGGGCTCTGCGGAAAGCCGTGACGTGACGGGCTGTGTCTTTGAACTCGAAGGCGGCAAGATCATGCTGGAAGATGGCTGGCGCGAAGGCCCGATGGTTGATGCGGGCCAGCGTTGGAACCCGGCAGATGTCGGCGCCGCTGTCCAAGATTTGCTGAAAAAGCGTGTTCCACCGCGCAAGGTTTGGGGGACAGCCTAATGGAATTTACCTTTACAGACGAACAGCTGATGATCGCGGAGACGGCGAAGGCCTTCTTCTCTGAAAACGCGACCAGTGAGCGCACCCGCAAAGCGATGGCTGCTGATGGTGTTGACCATGGCTTGTGGGAAAGTTTCTGCACCGAACTGGGCTTGGCGGGCATTGGTCTGCCAGAATCTGCCGGTGGCGCAGGCCTTGGCATGGTGGAGTTTGCAATCATTGCAGAGGCCGCAGGGGCGCAAGTGTCGGCCTTGCCGCTTTTGGGGTTGGCGACTGTGGCGCAGGCGATTGCCGCCGGTGGCAGCGATGCACAGCAGGCAGCGCATCTGCCCAATCTCATCACTGGGGCGACCATTGGGGCTTATGCTGAGGGGCAGGGCTTGAGCTTTGCCGGGGGCAAATTGTCTGGCACGGCGCAATTTGTGCCGCATGGCGGCGTTGCAGGCCTCTTCCTGTTGGCGCAAGGCGATGCGGCGTGGCTGGTTAAGGCTGATGCGCCGGGTCTGATCGTCAAAAATCATGTGACGATGGATCAAACGCGCCCCTTTGCGACGCTGAATTTGGATGGCGTGGCGGCTGAGGCGCTGGCCAATCCAGTCGCCGCAGTCGCTGCAGCCCGCGCGGGCGGCTGGATTTCGCTGTCGGCAGAGGCGCTTGGCGGCGCGCAAGCGGCACTTGATCGCACCGTGGCTTATGCCAAGGAGCGCGTTCAGTTTGGCCGCGCGATTGGCTCATTCCAAGCCTATAAGCACCGCTTGGCAGATATGATGGTGGAGATCGAGCAAGCCCGCTCTGCCGTCTATTGGGCCGCTTGTGCTGTCGATGAAGGGTCAGATGAAGCGGTGCTTGCGCTCCACGCTGCCAAATCCTTCGCAGCGGATACCTATTTCAAATGCGCGGGGGACATGATCCAACTGCATGGGGGCATCGGCTTCACCTGGGAGCATGATGCGCATCTGTTTTTCAAGCGCGCCCGCGCCATTCAATCGATGCTCGGCAACGGTGCATGGCATCGTGAAGAAGTGGCCAAGATGATTTTGGGAGAAGCGGCATGAAGCTAGGGTTTTCCGCCGCCGATGAAGATTTCCGCCGCGAATGCGCGGATTGGCTCAACGGCCAGATGGCAGGTGAGTTTAAGGACATTAAAGGCATCACCACGCTCACCGAAAAGGCCGAGCGGCGTAAGGAGTGGGAACAGCAATTGGCGGCTCATAAATGGAGCTGCATTGGCTGGCCTGAGGCTTGGGGTGGCCGCAATGCGACGCTTGCCCAGCAGGTGATTTTTGCTGAAGAATATGCCCGTGCCGGTGTTCCGGGCCGCGTGAACCATATTGGGATTGAGTTGGCGGGGCCGACTTTGCTGGCCTTCGGGACTGAAGAGCAGAAGAAGCGCTTCCTCCCCGGTATTGCCGCGGGTCAAACCATTTTCTGCCAGGGATTTTCTGAGCCGAATGCAGGCTCTGACCTTGCAAGCGTGCGTACCAAGGCGCGCTTGGAAGGCAATGAATGGGTGGTCAACGGCCAGAAAATCTGGACGAGCCTTGCGCATATTTCAGACTGGATTTTTGTCGTCACGCGCAGTGAGGAAGGCTCAAAAGGCCCCAAGGGCCTGACCTTCTTGATGATGGAGATTGACCAGCCCGGCATTGAAATCCGCCCAATCAAACAGATTAACGGAGATGCCGAATTTAACGAAACCTTCTTCACCGACGCTCGCTGTCCGGCGGACAGCTTGATTGGGGCGGTGGGCGATGGCTGGCGCGTTGCCATGGGCCTTTTGGCCTTTGAGCGCGGCGTCTCAACCCTTGGTCAGCAAATGGGCTTCCGCAATGAGCTGGATGAAGTGATTGCGGCCGCGAAAGCCAATGGTGCCGCCAATGATCCATTGATCCGCCAGCGTATTGCCAAGGCCGAGATTGGCCTGCGGCTGATGCGCTATGGCGCGCTGCGGATGTTGTCGCAGACGGACCATAGCAAAATTGATGGCGCGGCGCTGACCTATAAAATTCAATGGGCCAGCTGGCGCCGCGGTCTGGGGGAACTGGCAATGGATGTGCTGGGTCAGGCAGGCGAAGTGGCTGATCGGGATCATTATGAATGGGATGTGCTGCCCAATTTGTTCCTCTATTCGCGCGCC
>JAGWVG010000247.1 GCA_018970965.1 Alphaproteobacteria bacterium
CTGGGCTACACGGCCGCACGCCAATGGGGCAAGGTCCGCGGGACAGACCAATAGACGGATTGCACCGGGACGGCCTGGCTGATAGCGCCAGGCCATGTTTAACGACACGCACACCCCGCTTTCGCTGCTTCTCTCGCGCCGCTCTGGCAAGCCCCGCGATATGGTTGCCCCCGGCCCTGATGCCGAGCAAATGGCAACAATTTTAAGCGCAGCCAGCCGCGTGCCTGACCATGGCAAGCTCGCCCCGTGGCGCTTTGTGACTGTGGCGACCGATCAGCGGGATACACTCGCGGACCTCTTGGTTACAGCCTATCGCGCCGAAAAGCCGGAAGCAGGCAAGCTGGAATTGGATGCGATGGTGCAATTTGCTCAACAAGCGCCCGCACTGGTCGTTGTTCTTTCTAGCCCCGTGTCGAGCAGTAAAATCCCGCTTTGGGAGCAAGAGCTTTCCGTGGGCGCTGCGTGTATGCAATTGCTGAATGCGGCCCATGCGCTGGGCTTTGTGGGCGGCTGGCTGACGGGATGGCCAACATATTCCAACCATGTGCGTGATGCCTTTGGCGGCGTGGATGAGCGGATTGCCGGTTTTATCTTCATCGGCTCCCCCAGCAAGGCGCTGGAAGAACGCCCACGCCCCAATTTGAGCGATGTTGTGCGCGCTTGGCAGCCCTGAAGCATGCTTTTTGCGTGACTTAGAAACTGCTTTGCTGTATTAAGGTGGCATGACAGCAGCAAGCTTTGATGAAATTCCCGTTTATCTGCGCCTGCGTGGCATGTTGGCGATCCAGATTATCGAGGGCAGATATCGCGAGGGCGATCAGCTCCCCTCGGTCCGCGCCTTTGCGGCGGAAACGGGCACCAACCCGCTGACAGTCGCCAAAGCCTATCAAACGCTGCAAGATGATGGGCATGTGGTCGTGCGGCGTGGCATTGGCATGTTTGTTGCCCCCGGCGCGGTGGACGCATTGAAGGTGCAAGAGCGCGAGATTTTCCTCACGCGGATCTGGCCGCGGATGCGCGCCTTGATTGATCGGTTAGATATTGATGTGTCGACCTTGATGGACCGCGAAACAGCTTAAAAACGTTACATGTGCGTCATATTTGTGCTGGCGAAAGCCCTGCCGCACATTTAAATTGCGCCTTATGGTATTGCGTAATTTGGCGGGGCTTTTGGGCCTCGCAACAGACCCACCCACCCTGCCGCCCGGTGAGCGCGTTTACGCGATTGGCGACATTCACGGTCGGCTCGACCTCTTTCATCAATTACTTAGGCGTATTGAGGCCGATAACGCGGCGCGCGGCCGAGCCGATGTCTGGTTGATCTTATTGGGTGATTTAATCAATCGCGGGCCCGACTCGCGTGGCGTCATTGAGCGGGCGTTAAAGCTGGCCAACTCTCCGCAATCCGCAATTTTCCTGATGGGCAATCATGAAGATATGCTGTTGCGCGTCTGGCGCGGGCAAACCTCACTGGCTTACCCATTTCTCCAAGCGGGCGGCGATGCCACGTTGAAAAGCTATGGCTATACAGGAACGACGGATCAGCTGCGCGATATGCGGGAGCGCGATATAGTGCAGCTGGTCCGCAGCCACGTGCCTGAGGAACATATCAGATTTCTCCGCCGCTTCGGCGAAAAATGTGAGATGGGGGATTATCTCTTCGTCCATGCCGGTGTTCGGCCCGGCATATCGATCGCGGTGCAATCCGCTGACGATATGCGCTGGATTGGCGAGGAATTTGTGCACTCAAAGCTGTGGCATGGCGCAATGATCATCCATGCCCATCATATCAGCGATGCGCCGGATGTGCGCCCCAATCGCATAGGCATTGATACCGGCGCCTATTGCACCGGCACGCTAACCGCTATTGGCCTCCAAGGGGCAGAGCGTTGGTTTTTGGCAACCTGACCCCGCAGGATCAGGCGCCAACCAGCAATCCGGCAAGCGCTGCGCTCATCAAATTCGCCAAGCTGCCCGCAAGCAGCGCCTTCAAACCCAGCCGGGCGATTGTTGCGCGCTGATTAGGCGCCAATCCGCCCGTGACCGCCATCTGAATGGCTATTGAACTGAAATTGGCAAAACCGCACAGCGCAAAGGTAATGACAGCCACAGTCGTTGCAGACAGCGTCGCCTTCATCGGGCCCAATTGCGAGAAGGCAACAAATTCATTGAGCACCAGCTTGGTGCCAAACAAGCCGCCCGCTGCTTGCGCTTCCGACCACGGCACGTTGAGCATGTACATGACAGGCGCGAACACCCAGCCGACAAGCTGCTGGAAGCTGAGATCAGGATAACCAAACCACGCCCCAACACCGCCCAAAAGGCCATTGGCGAGTGCCACAAGCGCGACAAAAGCCAGCACCATCGCGCCAACCGCGACGGCCAAGCGGACGCCCGTTTGCGCACCTTCAGCCGCCGCCATAATGATGTTGGCGGGCTGTTCATCGCCAAAGCGAATCTCACCTTCTACGACCGGCTCTTTGCCCGCATCGGCGGGATCATCGGGCATCATCAGCTTCGCCATCAAAATGCCGCCCGGGGCCGACATGAAGCTTGCGGCAAGCAGGTAGGGCAGAATTTCATTGCCCAGCATCGAGGCATAGGCCGCAAGGATCGTGCCGGCCACGCCCGACATGCCAACCGTCATTATGGTGAAAAGCTGTGCGGGCGTCATAGCCGAGAGATAGGGGCGGATAACCAACGGTGCCTCGCTCTGCCCCACAAAGATATTGGCGGCAGCGCCCAAGGATTCCACTTTGGTGATGCCCGTTGCCTTTTGGAT
>JAGWVG010000015.1 GCA_018970965.1 Alphaproteobacteria bacterium
GGTGTAAAAACGGTGAAGGCATTGAGCTTCTGATCTGCTAAGGCCCGTTCATGACCAACGCTTTGTTGCCAACAGGATTTCGGGATCGCTTGCCGCCCGAGGCGGATGCCTCGGCGCGGTTGGTGCGTGCCGTGCTCGATACCGTTGCAGCCTATGGCTATGAACGGGTGCAGACGCCTCTTGCGGAATTTGAATCGACGCTGACGGGTGCGCTGGGCACATCTTCGCGCGACTTGCTGCGTTTTGTTGACCCGGTTTCGGGTGAAACAATGGCAGTTCGTTCGGACATTACGGGGCAGATTGGTCGCATTGCCAAAGGCCGGATGGGCCACCACCCGCGCCCGCTGCGCCTCAGCTATGGCGGCCCTGTTGTCAAATTGCGCGCGAGCCAATTGCGGCCTGAGCGGGAGATGATGCAAGTCGGGGCAGAGCTGATTGGCCTTGAAACGCTGCCCGCCGTGACTGAAGTGGTGACTGTCGCGATTGAATCGCTCAAGGCCGCGGGCGTGCGTGATTTGACCTTGGATCTCACCCTGCCCAATTTGATTGATACGCTTTTTCCGGGCCGTGATACTGACGAGCTAAAAGCCCGTCTGGATGCAAAAGATGCCGCCGCGGTTCCAGAAGATTTGCGTGTTTTGATTTCGGCGGCCGGGCCCTTTGCTGAGGCGGTGGATCGGCTGCGTGCGTTTGATGACAAGGGCGTTTTAGCTGATCGGCTTGCTGCGTTGGAGGCATTGGTCGAAGCGCTTCCGGCGGATCTGCGCGTCACGCTTGATCCGACAGAACGACATGGCTTTGAATATCAAAGCTGGTTTGGCTTTTCGCTCTTTTCTGCGCACACATCGGGAGAGATTGCCCGGGGCGGCAGCTATTTGCTGGGGGATGAGCCGGCTGTTGGCTTTTCCGCTTATATTGATCCGCTCATTGATGCAGGGCTTGCGCAGACGGAACGTCGCCGCCTTTTCTTGCCTTTGGGCACCTTGCCGCAAAAGGCAGCCAAGCTGCGTGCGGAAGGCTGGGTAACGGTTGCTGCGCTCAATGAAGATGATAGCGCTGAGGCACAAATCTGTTCGCATATTCTGTCCAACGGCCGCCCAGCTGCACTTGGTTGAGTGCCAAGGCTGTTGATCTTCGTTCCATTTGGGGTGGACGCACGCCCCTTGGGGCAATAACGCAACGGAAAGGCAATCCTTTTCCGCAAATGGAGAAAATCCGGTGGCCAATGTCACAGTGATCGGCGCGCAATGGGGCGATGAAGGCAAGGGCAAGATTGTCGATTGGCTCGCCAGCCGCGCCGATGTCGTTGTGCGCTTTCAGGGCGGGCATAATGCGGGCCATACGCTGGTTGTCGGCAACCAAACCTATAAGCTCTCCTTGCTGCCGTCGGGCATTGTCCGCGGCACGCTCTCTGTCATTGGCAATGGCGTGGTGCTGGATCCCTGGCACTTCCGGGATGAAGTCGCGAAACTTGCTGGCCAAGGCATTACGATCACGCCTGACAATTTGCACATTGCTGAAAACGCGCCGCTCATTCTTCCCTTTCACCGCGATCTGGATGGATTGCGCGAGGCCGCGGCGGGTGCGGGCAAAATTGGCACGACGGGCCGTGGCATTGGCCCGGCTTATGAAGACAAGGTGGGTCGCCGCGCCATCCGCGTGTGTGATCTGGCGCATCTGGATGATCTGGATGCACAGCTCGACCGTATTTGTGCGCATCATGATGCGCTGCGCGCAGGCTTTGGCCAGCCGCCCATTGATCGGCAGCGCCTGTTGAATGATCTGGCTGAAATTGCCGAAGTTATTTTGCCTTATGCCAAACCGGTTTGGGTCACGCTGAATGAGGCGAAGAAGCGGGGCGACCGCGTGCTGTTTGAAGGCGCACAAGGCGTTCTTTTGGATGTTGATCACGGCACCTATCCCTTTGTGACGTCATCCAACACCATTGCCGGAACGGCCTCGGGTGGGTCGGGCCTTGGCCCCTCTTCCGTTGGGTTTGTGCTGGGGATTGTGAAGGCTTACACGACGCGCGTCGGGTCTGGCCCCTTCCCGACCGAGCAGGAAAATGATGTCGGCCAACGGCTTGGAGAACGCGGCCATGAATTTGGCACCGTCACGGGCCGCAAGCGTCGCTGTGGCTGGTTTGACGCTGTTCTGGTGCGCCAGTCCGCTGCTGTTTCGGGCATTACTGGTATTGCGCTGACCAAGCTCGATGTCCTTGATGGCTTTGAAACACTGAAGATCTGCACCGGCTATCGCATTGGCGATAAGGTGTTTGATTATCTGCCGCCGCACGCGGCAGACCAAGCGCGTGCCGAACCCATTTATGAAGAGATGGACGGCTGGGCTGAAACCACTGCCGGTGCGCGCAGCTGGGCAGAGCTTCCTGCCCAGGCGATCAAATATGTCCGCCGCATTGAAGAGCTGATTCAATGCCCTGTGGCGCTCGTCTCAACCAGCCCAGAACGCGAAGATACAATTTTGGTGCGTGACCCCTTCGCAGATTAATGCGTTAGGCGGCGGGCCAATCTTGCGTCAGTCGCTTTGACGCGCGCCAGAAGAAAAAGGCGGGCAACAGCCCCAGCCACGCAGCCCCATAAAGCACCCAGCGCACGCTTTCGGCGCCAGCCATGGGCTTGAACGCATCAGACAAAATACCGAAGAAGAGTGGGCCCAGCCCAAGCCCAATTAGGTTCTGCCCGAAGATGACGAGCGAGGTTGCCACCGCGCGCTGATCGGGCCGCACCAATTGCTGCGCCAGCGCATAGCTGGGGCCGTAATAAAAATAATTAAGCGTGGTGGGGATAATCAGCAGCGCCAGACACAGCTGCCAATCCTGCATGACATAGGCCGCGAACAGCAATGGCGCTGCCAGCGTCATGCCCAGGGCCGGGGCGGTCAGAATATGGCGCTTATCCGCCCTGCCAAAACGATCCGCCAGATAGCCGCCACCCCAAGTGCCAAACGTCCCTGCAAGCCCGGTAATGACCCCCAGCCACAGCCCGGTTTGTCCCGCGCTCAAGCCAAAATCACGCTGGAACAGAATGACGACCCACACGCCTTTGCCGTAAGAGAGAAAGGCCGTGAAACTTGCGCCCAGAAGAACAAGAACGTAGCTTTTATTGGTCAGAATATCGCGCAACACGGTGCTGAACTTTTGCTGCGGTGCCGCCTTGGCGGCCAGTTGATGGCGCCCCGGATCGCGCAGCAAAAACGGCAGCAGCACGGCAAACAGGATGCCCGGAATGCTGACGGCCAAAAAGGCGTTTCGCCAGCCAAAAAGATCATTCAGCGTGCCGCCAATCACCATGCCAATCAGCCCGCCAATGGGAATGCCCATGCCGTAAAAGGCCATGGCTGAGGCGCGCTTTTCTGGTGGCACAGCATCGGTGATCAACGAATGCGCCGCCGGTGTGCATCCTGCCTCTCCCACGCCCACGCCAATGCGTGCCAGCAGCAATTGGATAAAATTGTGTGCCAACCCACAGGCCGCTGTCATCAGCGACCAGACACCCAGCGAAATTGAAATCACTTGCGCGCGATTGGTTTTCGGCTGGTCGACATAACGCGCAATGGGAATGCCCAAAAAGGTGTAGAACAGCGCAAAGGCAAGGCCCGTCATCAGGCCAATTTGCGCGTCCGACAGGTTCAAGTCTCGGCTGATTTCCTCAGCCAAGATGTTCACAATTTGCCGATCCAGAAAATTGAGGATGTAGACAATCAACAAGGTCCACATCAGCAAACGGACATTTTGATGCGCCTCGGCTTTTTGTCCACCCATGGCCTTCGCACTCTCCCTGCGGCCTGTTTTAACAAGCTCTTAGAGGGTTGTGCGCAAAAGCTGCGCCAAGGGCAAGTCTGGTTTATCCGATGGCGGCTTCGTCACCCGCACTGCGCGCGGTGGAGCAGCTTTTGGTCGGCCAGCACCAGCGCCATCATCGCCTCAACCACAGGCGCGCCGCGAATGCCGACACAGGGGTCATGACGGCCCTTGGTGACAATCTCAGTCGCTTCGCCATCGCGTGTCACTGTATCTACTGGCGTGAGGATGGAGGAGGTCGGCTTAAACGCCACGCGCACCACCACGGGCTGGCCCGTCGAAATGCCGCCCGCAATGCCGCCTGCATTATTCGCCATAAATTCCGGCGCATTGCTGCCCGGGCGCATCGGGTCAGCATTGTCCTCACCGCGCAGCCGAGCGGCGGCAAAGCCCGCACCAATTTCCACGGCTTTTACGGCATTGATGCTCATCATTGCGGCGGCCAGCTCACTATCCAGCTTGGCATAAAGCGGCGCCCCCCAGCCGGCAGGCACGCCCGTTGCCACGCATTCCACAACAGCCCCGAGGGACGAGCCCGCCTTGCGCGCATCATCGACCAGCTTTTCCCAGCGGCCTGCAGCGGCTTCATCGGGGCAGAAAAACGGGTTCTTCCCAATCTGGCTGGCTTCAAAATTATCGCGGTTGATGGCGTCTCCCCCAATTTCCACGACATAGGCCATGATTTCGACTTCGGGGATGACTGCCCGCGCCACCGCGCCAGCCGCCACGCGCGCCGCGGTTTCACGCGCGGAGGATCGGCCGCCCCCGCGATAATCGCGAAAGCCATATTTGGCATCATAGCTGTAATCGGCATGGCCAGGGCGATAAGCCTTGGCGACATCCGAATAATCTTTGGAGCGTTGATCGACATTCTCGATCATCAAGCTGATGGGCGTGCCCGTTGTCCGCCCTTCAAACACGCCAGAGAGGATGCGCACGGCATCCGGTTCTTGCCGCTGCGTTGTAAAGCGTGAGCTGCCCGGACGGCGCTTATCAAGAAAGGGCTGAATATCCGTTTCAGACAGCGCCAGCCCCGGCGGGCAACCATCCACCACCGCACCCAAAGCGGGCCCATGGCTTTCGCCCCAGGTGGTAAAGCGGAAAACGCGGCCAAAAGTGTTAAAGCTCATGCGGCAGCGATGCCGCGATTTGGCCTGCATTGCAAGCGGAGCGCCTTTGTCGCATGCTTTGGGCATGGATGATGGTTTTCAAATCCGCGCTGCACAGAGTGACGATGCCGCCGCGCTTGCAGCCATTTATGCGCCCTATGTGCTGCATGGCACCGAGACTCTGGAACTCGTTCCGCCAGACCCCAATCACTTTGCCGAAAAGATTGAAACAGCCGCGCAAAAAGGCTGGCCTTATCTCATTGCCTGTCGTGGTGAGACAGTGATTGGCTATGCCTATGTCACTCAGTTTCGCGATCGTCCGGCCTATCGTTATGCGTGTGAGAACAGCATTTATGTGGCGGCAGCCCATCATGGCCGCGGCGTGGGCCGCGCTCTGTTAGCGGCATTGATTGACGCTGCCACGCAGGCAGGCTTTCGTCAGATGATCGCGGTAATTTCAGGCATTGGCCCTGCCTCGCCCGCGCTGCACGCCGCCTTGGGCTTTACCGAAGCAGGCCGAATGCGTGCTGTCGGCTGGAAATGCGGCCGCTGGCTCGACACACTCTATATGCAACGCACATTGGGGCCGGGTGATGCAACACCGCCCAGCCCCGATGCCATTTAGCTCAACGCAATATCCGGCGCGTCTTCGGCTTTCATGCCGACGACATGATAGCCGCAATCGACATGATGGGTTTCACCCGTCACGCCGCCGGAGAGGTCGGAGAGAAGATAGAGCCCCGCACCGCCCACGTCTTCGATCGTGGTATTGCGCTTGAGCGGGGAATTCAGCTCATTCCACTTCATGATGTAGCGGAAATCGCCAATGCCCGAGGCGGCGAGCGTCTTGATGGGGCCAGCAGAAATCGCATTCACGCGGATATTGTCGCGGCCCAAATCGACCGCGAGATATTTGACCGAGGTTTCCAGGGCCGATTTCGCCACACCCATGACGTTGTAATGCGGCACAACTTTTTCCGCGCCATAATAGCTGAGCGTCAGCAGCGATCCGCCATTGGGCATCATCGCGGCGGCGCGCTTGGCAACAGCGGTAAAGCTGAACACGCTGATGTTCATGGTCATCAAGAAGTTATCGAGGCTGGTGTCGCAATAGCGGCCCCGCAGCTCATTCTTGTCAGAAAAACCAATGGCGTGGACGACAAAGTCAATCGTTGGCCAGCGGGCGGCCAGTTGCGCAAAGGCAGCATCAAGCGCCGCTTCGTCGGATACATCGCAGTCGATCAGAAAATCACTGCCCAGCGCGTCCGCCAGCGGGCGCACGCGCTTTTCCAACGCCTCGCCCTGATAGGAAAAGGCCAGCTCTGCACCTTCTGCGCGTAATTTTTGCGCAATCCCCCAAGCGAGGCTGCGATCATTGGCAAGGCCCATGATCAATCCGCGCTTACCGGCCATATATCCTGCCATCATAAATCCCCTTTAACGCTTTTGCGCCTCTCCTGACGCGATTCTCTGGCGTCCGGATTGGCCAGCGCCGCGTTTAGATGCGCCCCAATAACAAGCCCGAATCCTACGATCCAGAAAAACAACAACGCAATGATAACGCCTGCTAAACTTCCATAGGTCAGCGCATAGCCGCCGAAGAGCGAAATTGCTGTTGGCAACAACGCCAAAGCCCCCGTCCACCACAAAGTGGTTACGAGTGCGCCGGGCCATTTGGGGTGCCTCGCTGAGCGATAGGCCGAAGGGGCTAGCGTCCAGAAAACGACGAAAAGCCCGCAAAACACCGCGACCGAAGTGGAGGCCCAGCCGACTTGAACCGACAGGATATGGTGTGCCGCCGGAATGTATCGAAAGACAACTTCTTCCAATGCCGTCACGGCCAATTGGGCGGCCAGCCCTGCAAGGATCAGCACGACAGCGCCAAAGGCCAGTAAAATACCCGCCAGACGATAGTGCCAAAAGGGACGTTCGTAGCGCGTGCCATAGGCCCGGCGCAGAATATCGCGGAGCGTTTCAATAAACCCGCTGACAGTCCACAGGCCAACAAGTGCGCCAAACCACAAGAGCGGCCCGGTGCGTGCCATTAAAACTTCGCGCGCCGCGCCCTCAATCAGTGTCGCAACCGCAGGGGGCAAAGTGCCGAGCATAGAGCGCACCGCGGCCAGATTTTCCTCTGGCTGCCCGATTAATTGCGTCACTGCCGCCATCACAATGAAAAAGGGAAAGACAGTGAGCAGCGCCAAATAGGCAAAATTGCCGGCATGGACAAAGCCATCGCTATACACACCCAAAGCGACGCGGCGGACAATCTCAAATGGTTGAGATCCTGGCCCCCAAAGGCCGCGCAAGCCCTTGCCCTTGGGATGCGCCCCCGGATTCCTGCGTCGTGCCTCAGGCGTTTCCGGTGAGTGCGGCCCCATGAAGGTCAAACACCCAATTTCGCGCGGGGGTTCCGATCATCCTGCCAGCCCTCGACAAAGCTGTTCAGCGCAGCATCTTCTGCGGGAAGATCGATCAGCAATGTTACCAACTGATCGCCTCGGTTGCCCGATTTGGCAGTAAAGCCGCGGCCTTTCAGCCGCAGCGTCTTGCCCGATGTCGCGCCCTTGGGGATGTTGAGCATCACCGGGCCTTCAACTGTTGGCACTTTCACAGGCCCGCCACGCACCGCCTCTGCCAAGGTGATGGGCAGATCAAGCCGCACATGATCGCCATCACGTGTGAAGAACGCATGGCCGGCAACATCCAGTGTCACAATGGCATCGCCTGCGCCGCCGGGGCCGGGATGCCCCTTGCCCGCCAGCTTCATTTGTGTGCCAGACTCAAGGCCGGCGGGAAGCTTGAGCTCAATTGTCTTGCCATCGGGCAGCGTAATCCGCTGCGGTTTCAGCGTCGCCGCCTCTTCAAACGGCACATTGAGGCGGAAAGCGGCATTCGCGCCCTTTTGCGGCGGGGCTTGGCGACCAAAGGGGCTGCCGCCCCGACCGCGTCCGCCAAAAAGGCCGTCAAAAATATCGCCAAAATCCATGCCGTCGGCGTTAAATTCAAATCCGCCCGGGCCTTGGCGAAAGCCGCCGCCACCGCCGCGTCCACCAAAGGGGTTGCCGCCGCCAAAAGGATTGCGTGGCTGGCCATTTTCATCAATTTCGCCGCGATCAAATTGGCCGCGTTTGTCCTTATCAGACAAAAGATCATAGGCAGCCGTTACTTGCGCAAAGCGTTCGGCTGCTTTGGGGTTGTCGCGATTGGTATCGGGGTGCAGCTCTTTCGCGAGTTTGCGATAGGCCTTTTTAATCTCGGCCTCGCTTGCGCTTTTTGCCACGCCCAAGGTTGAATACGGGTCTGCCATGCCCCTTAGCTAGGATGAAGCGGGCCCGGGGACAATGGTATCCCGCGCTGCTTATGCCCCGTTCTTGATTTTCTCGTGATGGCGGATGACCTCATCGATGATGAAGCGCAGGAATTTTTCAGAAAATTCCGGGTCTAACTTCGCATCGGTCGCCAAGCGACGCAGCCGTTCAACTTGGCGCTTTTCACGCCCCGAATCGGCGGCGGGCAGGCCTGATTTGGCTTTATGCTCGCCAACCATCTTGGTAATTTTAAACCGCTCAGCCAGCATATAAATGACTGCAGCATCAATATTATCGATGCTGTCACGGTAATGTTGCAGGGTTTCGTCTGTCATCCGCGCCTCAGTTTCATGAAAAGCATTGTCACCCACCCCTGTTCCCCTTGCCTTTACTGTCGCGGGCGGCCAATGCGCCCTTTATGACCGCAACCATACACAGGTTATCAAAATCCGCAGCCCCCTCGCTCGATCCGATGATCGCGCTTGTGGCCTCCGGGATGAATCAGGTCAACGCTGTGATTCTGGATCGCATGCAATCGCAGATTCCGCTCATTCCAGAATTATCGGGCCATTTGATTGCGAGCGGCGGCAAGCGGATGCGCCCGATGCTGACCCTGGCGACATCTGCGCTGCTCGATTATCCGGGCACACGCCAATATAAGCTCGCCGCCTCGGTGGAATTTATTCACACCGCAACTTTGCTGCATGATGATGTGGTCGATCATTCTGATCTGCGCCGTGGACGCAAAACCGCCAATGTCATCTGGGGGAATTCTGCCAGCGTATTGGTGGGCGATTTCCTGTTCAGCCGCGCCTTTGAGCTGATGGTGGAAGATGGCAGCCTGAAGGTGTTGAAGATTTTGTCGAGCGCCAGCGCGGTGATTTCCGAAGGGGAGGTCAATCAGCTGACGGCGCAGCGCCAAGTGGCGACGCATGAGGACCAATATCTTGATATCATCGGCGCGAAGACAGCAGCGCTGTTTGCGGCCGCTTGCCGCATTTCGGCTGTGATTGCCGAGCGTGATGAGAATGTCGAATTGGCACTTGATTCTTACGGCCGCAATTTGGGCATCGCCTTCCAGCTGGTGGATGATGCGATTGATTATGCGTCGGATGCCGAAACCATGGGCAAGGGCGTGGGCGATGATTTCCGGGACGGGAAAATGACCTTGCCAGTCATTCTCGCGATGGCGCGTGGATCAACTGAGGATCAGGCCTTTTGGCGCGATGCGATGGAAGGCCGCCGCGTTTCAGATGATGATCTTGCGCATGCCCAATATTTGCTCCGCCAAACAGGGGCGATTGCGGACACATTTGAAAAAGCCCGTCTCTATGGCCAGCGGGCCATTGATGCGCTGGGCATGTTCCCGCCTTCCAAAGCGAAGGCCGCGCTTGTCGAGGCTGTCGAATTTGCGATCGCGCGCGCCTATTAAGGCCCTGTGACGCTTCCGATTCACGCCGTCCTTCCAGATCTTCTTGCCGCGCTTCAGCGCGCCCCTAATGCCGTGCTCGTTGCGCCGCCTGGGGCCGGTAAGACGACGGCTGTCGCCCCGGCGCTGCTGGATCAGCCTTGGTGCAACGGGCGGATCCTCTTGCTGTCTCCCCGTCGTCTCGCCGCGCGTGCTGCGGCCGAGCGCATTGCTGAGCTGCTGGATTGCCCCTTGGGCGGGCTGGTGGGGTATGCAACGCGCATGGACAGCCGCCAATCTGCCGACACGCGCATCTTGGTGCTGACCGAAGGGATATTCCGGAACCAAATTCAGGCAGACCCGGAATTGGCGGGAATTTCTGTTGTTTTGTTTGATGAGGTGCATGAACGCAGTTTGGACAGCGATTTCGGCTTGGCGCTTGCCTTGGACGCGCAAGCCGGATTGCGGCCAGACCTTCGTTTGGTTGCGATGTCCGCCACGCTGGATGGCGCGCGCTTTGCGGCCCTGCTCAATGGCCCCGTCATTGAAAGCGCGGGTAAGATGTTCCCGCTCAGCTTGCGCCACATTGGCCGCCGTGCCGAGGCGCGCATTGAGGACGAAATGGCCGCCGCCATGCGCCGCGCGCTGGCAGAAGAGCCGGGTGACATCCTCGCCTTTCTGCCCGGTGTTGGCGAAATTGAGCGGACGCGAGAGCGATTGGCGGGCGTGGAGGCCGATGTCTTTCCACTTCACGGCAGCCTTGACCCTAAAGAGCAGCGTGCCGCCCTGCGCCCTGCCACGCGGCGCAAAATCATCCTGGCAACATCCATTGCCGAAACCAGCCTGACGATTGATGGCGTGCGCATTGTGATCGACTCGGGCCTTGCACGCCGCGCCCGATATGATCGCGCGGCAGGGCTATCGCGCTTGGTGACCGAGCGGGTGAGCCAAGCAGCGGCCACCCAGCGTGCAGGCCGCGCCGCGCGTCAACAGCCGGGCATTGCCTATCGCTTGTGGGAAGAAGCGGCGACCAGCGGGCTGATGCCGTTTGACCCGCCTGAAATTTTAGAGGCAGATCTTTCTGCCTTATTGCTTGATTGTCTTATTTGGGGCGTGCGTGATCCACAGAGCCTCAATTGGCTTGATGCGCCGCCAGCCGCTGCGCTGGCCGAGGCGTGGGCTCGCTTGCGATCATGGGGGGCGGTCGATGCGGAGGACCGGCCCACCCCGCATGGCCGGGCGATGGCCCAGCTGCCGTTGCCCCCGCGTCTCGCCCATATGCTTTTGAAGGCAGCCGAAGCGGGCGCGGCGGATATGGCAGCACAGGCTGCGGTGTTGCTCTCCGAGCGGGGATTGGGCGGCAATGATGCGGATTTGGACCAGCGTTTAACGCGGTGGCAGCGGGAAAATGGTCCGCGGGCCGAAGCAGCGCGGGGCTTGGCGCGACGTTGGGCCAAGCAGGCGCAAAGGCTGGTGACATCCGCTGGGGGGCTGAACGAATTGTCGCTGGATAGCATCCTTGCCCTGGGCTTTCCCGATCGTGTTGCCAAGCGCCGTGATGCCAAAGGCGAAAATTGGATTAGCGTTGGGGGACGCGGGTTTCGGCTGGACCCAAGCTCGCCTCTCGCGCGGGCAGATTGGTTGGCCGTGGCCGATATTCAAGGTGCCGCCTCGGGCGCACGGATTTTGTCTGCTGTGCCGACGGATCAGGGGCGGATGGAGGCGCTATTTGCCGACCAGATACAGCAAGGCGCGCGTCTAGATTTTGACCCATCAACGGGCAGCGTGCGTGCCGAATCTGGGCGGCATTTAGGCGCCATCACCTTATCCAAAGGGCAAGATAGCAAGGTCAGCAGCGACGATATTTCAGCCGCATTGGTCAATGGTGTGCGCACACACGGGCTGGATGTTCTGACCTGGCCAGAGGCGGCGTCGCGGTTGCGCACCCGCGCCCGTTGGGCAGGGCTGGAGGTGTTGGAAGATGCGGTTCTGCTCGACCAGCTGGATTTGTGGTTGCCTCCGCTTGTGGCAGGCAAAAGGCGCTTGAGCGATGTCGATGATGCGGCGTTGATGCAGGCGCTAAAAAACCTGATTGGATGGGAGGGGCAACAGACGCTTGATCGGCTGGCTCCGGCCAGTTTTACCTCACCAGCGGGGACCACGCACGCCATTGATTATGGTGCGGAGGCCGGGCCAACGGTGGAGCTGCGCGTGCAGGCGTTATTTGGCCTGGCAGACCATCCCGTCATCGGGCCAGATCGCACACCTCTGGTCCTCTCGCTGACATCGCCTGCCGGGCGGCCGATCCAAACCACGCGCGATTTGCCGGGCTTTTGGGCGGGCAGTTGGCGTGATGTGGCCAAGGAGATGCGCGGCGCCTACCCCAAACATAATTGGCCCGATGATCCCGCGGCCGCAACTGCGAGCCTCAAGACCAAGAAGGCGCAAGCGCGCGGCTAGGCCACGAATGATGACGATTTCGGCTTGATTGCGGCGCGCTGTTGGACGAAAGGGCGGGCATGACACAGGCACGCATCCTTCAAAAAGCAAAGAACGCTATGCAATCTGGCCGTTACGGCACGGGCAGCTGGATTCTTGAATTTGAACGCCAAGATGCACAGCGCGCCGACCCGCTGATGGGCTGGGCCGGATCGCGCGATACCAAGACGCAGCTGACGCTGAGCTTCCCGACTTTGGACGCAGCCAAGGCCTATGCCGAAAAGCAAGGGCTGACCTATCATGTCGTGCCCGCCGCGCCGCGCGTGCTGAAGCTGCAATCTTACGCGGATAATTTCCGCTAAGCCTTAGGCCCAGAGCTGGGCCCCAAGCAACGCCAATAGCTTTACATCCATTGCACAGCCCGCGCCGCGCTTTACGGCCATAAACTCGGCCAATTCGGTCAGCGGCACGCGATGGACAATGATGTTTTCATCAGCGACACCGCCACCATCCCCCACTTTTTCAAGGCCCTCTGCGCGAACAAAGAAGAAGCTTTCGCTGACCATGCCGGGGGAGGAGTAAAACTCTCCCATCAGGGTGACGCGTGCGGGGCGATAGCCTGTTTCTTCTTCCAGCTCGCGCGCAGCGGCAGCCTCTACTGCCTCGCCAGCGGTTTCATCGCCGACCAGCCCTGCCGGCAATTCAAGGCAATTGGCGCCCAGCGGCACGCGATATTGTTCAACCAAAAGAACATGCCCATCTTCCACCGCGAGGATGACCGCCGCTTTGATGCCGCGCGCGCGGGAGACATATTCCCATGTGCCGCGCGTCTTGGCAGTGATGAATTTGCCCTGCCAAACAATCTGTTCAGCACCGTCCTTGCCCGACATGTCACATCCTTAAAGTTCGATCAGCCGATCCGGCAGTTCGTTCACATCGTTGCTGGCGCGCGGCAGATGCGTGGCCAGCACTGCGCCAATATCGCCAATGGCGGCAATCAACCCATCAGCAATCCTGCCCTGGCGCACCTCGGCTAAAAGATCGGCCATGGCGACGCCCCAGGCATCGTCTTCCACGCAAGCATGAATGGCCTTGTCGGCAATAATTTCTGCACGCCGTTCTGCTAGGGACAGATAGAGCAAAATGCCCGTCCGGCCCGTTGTCCGTCGATCGGTCCCCAAATGAAAAGCCTGTAGGGCGCGCGCCCGCACGCGCCGCATGCGTACCGCCTTTGGCACAAGGGCAAGGCGCAAGGGCCGCCACAATAAAAGGATCCACGAGCCCGCAAATTTCAGCGTGGCAATGGTCAGCGCCAGTTCAAGAACCGCACGTGGGGTCCATTGGGTTGCCCAGCGGCCAAGAACAGCGTCCACCATCCCCAGATAAAAATTGGGAAATACCGCCACAAACCCAAGGGCAAAGAGCGCAACGCCCATCGACCACCAAAGCGCAATATCGGCATAGCTATCCGATTGGCGGGCTAAGATGGGCACAATCTCGCCACTGGTTCCCTTTTCCGCTTTATGAACAGCGGCCTGAATGCGGGCCTGATCCTCCGGGGACATCAGCATTGTTTGTGTCATTACCATCCCCCTGAGGCGCCGCCGCCGCCAAAGCTGCCACCGCCGCCGGAAAAGCCACCAAAGCCGCCGCCAGAGCCGCCGCCCCATCCGCCGCGTCCACCGCCCCAATCTCCCGGACCCCAAAGGATGATGGGCCCTGCACCATAACGCCGCCCGCGCCGCCCGCTAAACATCGCCGGCAAAACGAGAAAGATGAG
>JAGWVG010000248.1 GCA_018970965.1 Alphaproteobacteria bacterium
CCCTTGGGGCCAAATTCATCCGCCAGATTGCGCGCCATCTGCATGTCGGCTGCCTTGGAAATGCAGTAAGCGCCAATCACCGTTGAGCCCTTAAGCCCGCCAATGGACGAGATAATGGTAATTGAACCTTCGCCCCGCGCCATCATTTCAGGCGCGACCATGTTGATCAGCCAATGGTTGGACAGGATGTTATTGTCCATAATCTTGCGGAACTGCTCGTCCTCAATCCCAGATGCGGGCCCGTAATAGGGGTTGGAGGCCGCATTGCAGACAAGTGCCGTAATTTTGCCAAAGGCGCGGCGGGTTTCATCCACCAAATGTTGCAAGGCATCTTTGGAAGAAATGTTGGCGGCAACCGCAATCGCGGTGCCTGCGCCATATTTGGCGTTAAGCTCAGCAGCGACCGCTTCGCACGCATCCTGCTTGCGACTGGAGATCACCACCTTTGCGCCTTGCTCGGCCATTTCTTCCGCAATGGCTTTGCCAATCCCGCGTGATGATCCGGTGATCAGCGCGACCTGACCCGTCATGTCGAACAGCGACATCCTAATCTCCCTTATCTCTGTCTGAGCGGGATGCCCCGCCCAGCTAACTTAGGCGCCGGCCTTCTCCGCAAAGCGCCAAGCGGTTTCCGCAAGTGGGCTTACGCGTTCGGACATTTCTTTGGCATGTGCCGAGTTGGCGGTGCCATCAATCACACGCTTCTTGATGCCCTGAATAATCCCGGCGAGGCGGAAGAAATTATAGGCGAAATACCAATTCATGTCGGGCACGCCCTCGCGGCCCGTCGCGGCACAATAGCGGGCAACAACTTCGTCCAGCTCAGGAATGCCCAGCGCTTTGCGATCGACATCCTGCACGCCAGACCGGCCACCATTATCAGTCACCCATGCCATCGCGACATAGGTAAAGTCCGCCAGCGGATCGCCCAGGGTTGAAAGCTCCCAGTCGAGCACCGCGACAACCTTGGGCGCATTGGGAGCGAAGATCATATTATCAATGCGATAATCGCCATGAACCACCGAAGTGCGCGTTTGCGGAGGCAATGTTGCAGGCAGGAACTCAATTAGCTTTTCCATCACCGGCATATGCTCAGTTTCGGACAAGCGATATTGTTTGGTCCAACGATCGACCTGACGGCCGAAATAATTGCCCGGCTTACCATAATCGGCAAGGCCCGCCGCTTCGACGTCGGTATTGTGAAGCGCGGCCAGCGTATCAATCATCGCATAATAGGTTTGACGCCGAAATTCTGGGTCAGCACCGGGCATCGCCCCGTCCCAAATCGTCCGGCCTTCAACCATGCCCATGACATAAAACCAGCTGCCAATCACGGCATCATCGGTGCAAAGCCCATAGGGGCGCGCCACAGGAAAGCCCGTGGGGTAAAGCCCGTTAATCGCCTTAAATTCGCGGTCTACCGCGTGGGCGCTGGGCAGCAAGGGGCCAAAGGGCTTGCGCCGCAAGACATAAGATCCGCTTTTCGCCACAATCTTATACGTCGGGTTGGATTGGCCACCTGCGAACTTGAAGACCTCCAGCGGACCTTCAAAGCCTTCCACATTGTCCTGCATCCAGGCCGTGAGATTGGCTTCGTTGAGCGCGTCTGCGCCTTCCGCCTTTACAACGCCCGAAAACAGTTTTTGTGCATCGAGCGCTTCGGTCATTGATCAAATACGATCACGCTGCGTGCGGAATCGCCCTTCTTCATTTTGTCGAACCCGTCATTGATGGCGGAGAGTGGAATCCGCTCGGCAATGATGCTGTCGAGATCAAGCAAGCCGCGAATATAGAAATCCACCAGCCGCGGAATATCTACGGGGAAGCGGTTGCCGCCCATAATCGCGCCCTGCAGCTTCTTGCCCGACAGCAAATCCATCGCGCTAAGGCCGACCTTTTCGGCCAATGGCATCATGCCGAGAATAGTGGCTGTGCCCCCGCGCCGCAGCACGCTGACGGCAAGGCTGGCCGAGGCCGGACGGCCTACCGCCTCAATTGCGTGGTCGACGCCACCCTTGGTCATCTCAACAATCTGGCCCGCAGCGCCATCCGCCATCGGATCGATCACGTCAGTGGCCCCCAGCTTCAGTGCCAATGCGCGCTTTTCGGGCATCGGGTCTGCTGCAATAATGCGTCCAGCTCCTGCAATCTTCGCGGCGTTGATGGTGGCAAGGCCCACACCGCCACACCCAACAACAGCCACTGTCTCGCCCGGCGTCACCTTGCATGCATTGAAGATCGTACCGGCGCCCGTTGTGACAGCGCAGCCAATAATGGCAGCGCGGTCCAGCGGCATATCGGGGTTGATCTTCACACAGGCATGCTCGTGGATCAGCATCTGTTCGGCAAAGGCAGACAGATTGAGCATTTGGTTGACCTGCGTGCCATCGGCACGGGTGATGCGGGGCGCTTCACCCGGCGCGCGGCGCGTGTCACCGCCCAAGCACAGCGACATCCGGCCCGTGACGCAGAACTCGCAATGCCCGCAATAGGCCGACAAGCAGGTCACAACCGCGTCGCCCGGCTTCACGGTGCGCACTTCGCTGCCCACGGCCTCGACAATGCCTGCCGCTTCGTGGCCCGGAATGGCGGGCAGCGGGTGCGGATAGGCGCCTTCGATAAAATGCAAGTCTGAGTGGCACAGGCCACAGGCCGCTGTCCGGATCAGCACTTCGTGCGGACCCGGCTTAGCGATGCTCAGCTCTTCAATTTCCAGCGGCTTATTGGGCTGGACGAGAACAGCGGCTTTCATCGTGTCAC
>JAGWVG010000249.1 GCA_018970965.1 Alphaproteobacteria bacterium
TCCTTAAGACTTTGTCTATTGGTGAGCCCTTGCCAGTCGTCAACCAGGCTGGCACTGGTCTTTGGGTTATGTCGCAGGCTCGATTTTTCTCGCTTGATGTGCTGCGCGGCTTCGCAGTGATGGGAATATTGGTGATGAATATCATTGCCTTTGCCCTACCGATGTCAGCCTATCTCAATCCAAAGGCCTTTGGCACTCATGGCCCAACTGATATTGCGGCTTGGGCCATCGCCTTTGTGGTGATTGATGGCAAAATGCGTGGGCTGTTTTCGATGCTCTTTGGCGCATCCCTTTTGCTGATCGTTACCCGAGCAGAGCAGTCAGGCGACAATGCAGCGCGCATCCATTATCGCCGTATGATCTGGCTACTGGTTCTCGGCCTTTTGCATGGCTGGTTTATTTGGGATGGCGATATTTTAGCCTTATATGCGCTGTGCGGCATGGCCGCTTATCTCCTCCGCCCCCTTCCTCCAAAGCAATTGATGATCATCAGCGGCACCCTGATTCTTGCCAATACCCTGCTTTGGGCGCTGATTTTGCTGACAGCACATGGCCTTCGTCATCAAGCCGTTGCGCTGGGCGCAGCCGCAGCCCGCGCGTCATATCTCGAAATGGCAGATGCCTTGGGCGCACCCGGGGGCGCCAGCATTGTGCAGGATCTGCACGCATATCATGAACCATATTGGGCGATGATCCAAACACGGCTCGCCGCGTTTCCAGGCAGTTTATTCGAGTTTGTCTACGGTTATGGCCTTGAAACGCTGGGGCTTATGGCGTGGGGTATGGCGTTGTTCCAAGCTGGCGCGCTCACTGGCCAATGGACGCTGCGCCGATTGGCCCAAGCTGCAATCCTTGCCTATGGATTTGGCTTACCAGCCTCAATCGCATTGGCCCATTGGGCCTATCAGGCCGATTTTGAGACGCTGGTGACCGCGGATATCTATTATATCTTCAATACCCCGGCGCGACTGGCCGTAATGCTGGGCCATCTCTTCGCACTGAGCGCATTCATCCAAGCAAAATCAACAAAAACTTGGCTTTTAAGCCGCGTCGCCGCCGCCGGGCGCATGGCGTTTTCCAACTATATTCTCACCTCGTTGCTGATGACGAGCCTGTTTTATGGCTATGGTTTTGGCCTTTACGGCCATGTCTCACGCGCCTCAGCCTATATCGCGGTGCCGCTGATGTGGGTGCTTATGCTCATTTGGTCACCGCTTTGGCTCAAATATTTTGCTTATGGCCCGCTGGAATGGCTGTGGCGCAGCTTAGCCCGCGGCAAAGTGCAAGCGTTTCGCCTTAAATAAGGCTAACCCGCCCGCCTGCGTGCCGCTCGATCCGCCCGGCCAAATCCAACTCCAGCAGCACCATTTGAACAATTGCCACGGACAATCCCGATTGGCGTACCAATTCATCGACGGGAACGGCGGCAGGAGAGAGCAGATTTAAAAGCGTTTGCCGCGCAAAATCTTCGGGTTCAGGCGGCACAGGGGGCTCTTCCATTTTTAACACATTATCTTCAAATCGTGTTTCAAATATCTGAATTTGATCAAGAATGTCTTGAGCATTTTGAACGAGAATAGCCCCTTCCCGGATCAATTGATTGCACCCTTGGGCACGTGGATCGAGCGGAAAACCGGGTACAGCCATCACATCCCGCCCTGCATCTGCCGCCAAACGCGCAGTAATCAGCGAGCCAGATTTAAGCGCCGCCTCCACCACCACGGTTCCGCGCGACACCCCCGCGATAATCCGATTGCGTGCCGGAAAATGCCGCGCCAAAGGCTCACGACCTGGTGGATGCTCAGTCAGCAATAACCCATCTGTCGATATTTTGGTTTGCAACTCAGCGTTTTCTGGCGGGTAGCTGACGTCAATTCCAGATGCGATAACGGCAATCGTGCCGCCCTCAAGCGCTCCAAGATGCGCCTGTGTGTCAATGCCGCGCGCCAACCCAGAGACAACCACAACAGCTGCAGCAGACAAATCTGCCGCCAGCCCGCGGGCAAAACGACAGGCGGCCGCAGAGGCATTGCGTGCGCCAACCATCGCCACGCTCGGCTTGGACGTCAGCTGCAAATCTCCCCGGGCGATCAGAACCGGCGGCGCGCCTTCTATTTCCGCCAAAAGCCGCGGATAATCCTTATCTTCCAGAAATATATGACGCGCGCCTAAAGCGGCAACGCGTCCTATTTCCGCGTGCGCCTCAGCCTCGCTCGCCAAGCGCGGTGCAGTGCCCCCGCCTCTGGCAGCGAGATGCGGCAGGGCCTCCATCGCCGCCGTCGCTGACCCAAAGCGCCGGATAAGCTCGACATAAGCAATGGGGCCAATTTTTGCCGAACGGATGAGCCGAAGTTTATTCAGCCGATCCTGTTCGGCAGCGCTCACGCCGCTTTTTGCCCTATGCGGGGTTCGGTACCCGCAATAAGCCGCCTTATGTTGCCCTCATGCTTCCAAAGCACTGTTAGCGCTAATGCGAGAAGCAGCACCGCCAAGCTGGGTTTTCCAAACACATAGGCAGCAATTGGACCCGAAAGCGCCGCGGCCATGCCGCCCACCGACGAAATCCGCATAATCGCCATACCGCCCAGCCAGACCAGCGCGTAGATCAGCCCCACGCGCCAATCGAGGATGAAGCACAGGCCAAGCAACGTCGCGACACCCTTGCCACCCTTAAACTTCAGCCAAACAGGGTAAAGATGCCCATAAAAAGCGCCTGCTGCGGCGATAAGTTCAAGCCCGGCAACAGATGATGGCG
>JAGWVG010000250.1 GCA_018970965.1 Alphaproteobacteria bacterium
GCCGCGCCCAACCTCGTCCAAAATGATAAAGCTGCGTTCGGTTGCTTGGGCCAAAATCGCTGCCGTTTCGACCATTTCCACCATGAAGGTAGAGCGGCCACGCGCCAAATTATCCGCTGCCCCCACCCGACTGAATAAGCGATCCACCAGTCCCAAGGTCGCGGCCGTTGCAGGCACAAAGCTGCCCGATTGGGCAAGCACCGCGATTAATGCGTTTTGCCGCAGGAAGGTTGATTTACCGCCCATATTGGGGCCGGTAACAAGCCAAAGCCGGGATTGCGGGGCCAATGCCAAATCATTGGCAACAAAACGTGCCCCCTCTTTCGCCACTGCGGCTTCCACAACAGGATGCCGCCCCCCTGTGACATCAAAGCGCGCATCGGGCGCAAAACTGGGTCGGCACCACCCGCCTTCAATTGCGCGGTCCGCCAAAGCTGCCGCAACATCCAATCGTGCCAAGGCATCGGCACTGTCTGAAATGGGTCGCGCTGAGGCCAAGGCAAGTGCCACCAGCTCGGCCAGATGCGCGGCTTCTGCGGCCAGCGCATGCGCGCCTGCCTCGTTCACTTTCATGGCCAGATCATGCAGCTCGGGGGCGTTGAAGCGCACCACCCCTGCCAAGGTTTGGCGATGGGTAAAGCCCGAATCCGCCGCCATCAGCGAATCTGCATTTTTGGCAGACACTTCGATATGATAGCCAAGCACATTATTGTGCTTGATCTTGAGGCCCGTAATTCCGGTCTGGTCGCGATAGCGCGCCTCAAGCATAGCCATGGCGCGCCGCCCATCGCCCGACATGGTGCGCAGCTCATCCAGCGCAGGGTCATAGCCTTCCGCAATATATCCACCCTGGGCGGCATCCAGCGGCGGGCTTGGCACCAGCGCACGCGCCAGCTTTTCTACCAAGGCTCCATGACCATCCAGCGCGGGGAGAAGCTGATCCAGCAAGGGCGGCAGAGACGCCGCACGCGCCAGGCGCTCGCGCAACAACCGCGCTTCGCCCAGCCCATCACGCAACATGCCCAGATCCCGCGGGCCACCACGCCCTGCAGCCAAGCGCCCCAGCGCACGCCCAATATCAGGAAGCGCACGCAAACTGGTGCGCACATGATCGCGCAGGCTGCCCTGATCGACAAACCAAGCGACAAGATCCAGCCGATCTTCGATCACGCGTGCATCCATCAGCGGCGCAGAAATATCCGCCGCCAATAATCGCGCGCCCGCGCCGGTCACTGTGCGATCCACGCTATCGAGCAAGCTGCCCGCACGCTGGCCGCCTTGTGCGCGGACAAGTTCTAAGCTGTCGCGCGTCGCTGCATCAATCAGCATATGGTCGCTGGATTGACGGCGCATCGGGGGCGCCAAGAAAGGCAAAGCGCCTTTGCCGACATGGTCGAGATAATTCAGCAGGCCCGCGCATGCGGCCAATTCGGCTTTGGTAAAGGCGCCAAAGCCATCCAGCGTTGCAACTCCAAAAAGCGCCTTGAGCCGTGCCTCACCATCCCCTGCGCCAAAGGCGCTGCGGCCCCGCTCTGTAAGCCCAGCCGCCAGCCCTTCCAATGCAGCGGTCCCTTCCGGCACAACAATTTCTGAAGGGGCCAGCCGCGCAATTTCTGCTGCCACGTTGGCGAGCGGAACCGCACCTGTTTCAAACCGGCCCGTTGAAATATCAGCGGCAGCAAAGCCAATATCTTCCCCCTGCGGGGCAAGCGCCACGAGCCAATTGGCACTGCGCGATTCAAGCAAGGCCTCTTCAGTCAGCGTGCCTGCCGTCACCACACGGACGATGCCGCGCGCGACAAGCGATTTCGATCCGCGCGCTTTGGCTTCAGCGGGTGTCTCAATCTGTTCAGCAATCGCGACGCGAAAGCCTGCTTTGATCAACCGGGCCAAATAATTCTCGGCCGCATGCACCGGAACCCCGCACATGGGGACAGGCTGGCCCAGATGCTCCCCACGGGCCGTCAGGGCGATGTCGAGCGCTTGGGCCGCCGCCTTGGCATCGTCAAAAAACAGCTCAAAAAAATCGCCCATGCGGTAAAAGAGCAGGCAGTCTCCTGCCTCCTCTTTCAGCGCTAAATATTGCGCCATCATGGGTGTGGCGCCCATCGCGCCGGTCTGTGCCATAGCGAAGTGCGATAGCGGTTTTGCCAATTGGTGCAATCCCCGCTACCCGTAACGGCAAGAAGCGCCTAAGCGCGCAGCAAGACGTGATTAAAAAGGGAACCCAGACTGATGAGCGACTCCAAGGTACAATTTTCTGACCGCGAAGCGCTTCATTATCACGCAACGGGCCGCCCGGGAAAAATTGAAATTGTTGCCTCCAAGCCGATGGCGACTCAACGCGATTTGAGTTTGGCCTATTCGCCGGGCGTGGCCGTGCCCGTGCAAGCCATCGCGGATGACCCCGCTACAGCTTATGATTATACCGCCAAGGGCAATTTGGTGGCCGTGATTTCCAATGGCACCGCGATTTTGGGCATGGGCAATTTAGGAGCGCTCGCCTCCAAGCCGGTGATGGAAGGCAAGGCGGTTCTGTTCAAGCGGTTCGCCGATGTCGATTCAATCGATATCGAATTGGCGACCGAAGATCCTGAGGCCTTTATCAACGCTGTCGCCTTGATGGAGCCCAGCTTTGGCGGCATTAATTTGGAAGATATTGCAGCGCCCGAATGTTTCATCATTGAGCAGGCGCTCAAAGAGCGGATGAAAATTCCGGTCATGCATGATGATCAGCA
>JAGWVG010000251.1 GCA_018970965.1 Alphaproteobacteria bacterium
GGCGCGGACGATCAAGCACGCAGACGATGATTTCCGCCGGGCTTACCCCCTTGGCGCGCGCAACAGCTTCAACATTTTCGGTTGGAGATTTCGCAAGATCGATAATGCCTTCCGGATAACCGGGGCCAACCGCCAGCTTATCCATATAAACATCCGGTGCGTTCAGAAGATTGCCTTCTTCGGCGACGGCAAGCACGGCGAGAGCATTGGGGCCGGCCTTCGCGGTAATCGTCGTCCCTTCCAGCGGGTCCAACGCAATATCAATTTTGGGGCCAGAGCCAATGGCCGAGCCCACTTTTTCACCAATGTACAGCATCGGTGCTTCGTCACGCTCGCCTTCGCCAATGACGACTGTGCCATCCATATCAAGTTCGTTCAGCGCGGCGCGCATTGCCTCAACCGCGGCAGCGTCCGCTGCCTTTTCATCGCCCCGGCCCACCAGCGTGGACGCCGCAATGGCCGCTGCCTCGGTGACGCGGACCATCTCCAGCACCAGAACGCGATCGAGAACTTTGCTTGCCTTGACCATGACGTCATTCAATCCTGTCTAATTCGTTCCTCAATGGCCCTAGGCGACCATCCCAGAGATGTCGAGCCAAGCTGGAGACACCCCGCTCCAATCCTGTTGGCATGGATATAATCCAAGCGGAGCGCCGCGCCTAACCCTTCAGGTATCAGACTTCCAAAATTGGCATAAGCATTGGCGCTGCTTTTAGGCTTTCTGATCCATCCAACAGGGCCAGCGCATGGCTGACATTTGCTTCAGGGCATTCATGCGTCACCAGGGCCACAACCGCGGCCCCTTCCGCCGTCACGCCGCGCTGGCTAAGCGATTCGATTGAAACGCCCGCATCCCGCATGGCCGCGGTAATCTCCGCCAAAACGCCTGCGCGATCTGCCACAACAAAGCGCAGATAGCTGCGGCCCATCCGGCCTCCTGAAGGCGCACGGCCTGCAGGAGCAAGGCTGGCCACGGGCATGGCAAAGGCTGGGCCAGTTTCGCCGCGGGCAATATCAATCAAATCGGCCACAACAGCAGAGGCCGTCGGCCCCTCCCCAGCACCACGGCCTTGCAGGAAGAGGCGGCCAACAAAATTGCCCTCAGCCACGACCGCATTTAACGATCCGGTCACGTGCGCCAAAGGATGCTCCAACGGCACCAAGCAGGGCTGAACCCGCTGAAACAAGCCTTGCTCATTCGCAGAAGCCATGCCGACCAACCGAATGCGATGGCCCAGCGCCTGCGCCTCAACAATATCCGCCGCGATGACATGGCGGATGCCGCGAATATCAACACCGTCAAAATCAATTGCCGTGCCAAAGGCAAGGCTCGCCAAGATGGACAATTTATGGGCCGCATCGACGCCATCAATATCAAAGCTGGGGTCTGCCTCGGCATAGCCCAAAGCCTGCGCTTCGCTTAACACATCAGCAAAATCGCGCCCGGCACTTTCCATCGTTGACAGAATATAATTGCAGGTGCCGTTCAAGATACCAAAGACGCCGGAAATCTCATTTGCGGCGGCGCCTTCGCGTAAGCCTTTAATAACGGGGATACCGCCAGCCACAGCGGCCTCATATTTAAACGGAACATTGGCCGCTTCAGCCGCACCGGCCAGTTCCAGCCCGTGATGCGCGATCATCGCCTTATTGGCTGTCACAAAAGCGCGGCCTTGGGCGATGGAGTTGCGCGCCAACACCAAGGCCGGCCCATCTGATCCGCCGATCAGTTCGACAACAACATCAACGCCCTGATGCGTGGCCAAGGCCGTGCTATCATCGACCCAGTCAAAACGACCCAAGTCCACGCCACGATCGCGGTTCCGGTCACGCGCAGAAACGGCAACAATTTCAATAGGGCGGCCTGCACGCCGCTCAATCAAGCTGCGATTGGCATCAATCAGCTTGATGACACCAGCCCCTACAGTGCCCAAGCCTGCCAGCGCCACCCGCAACACGTCACCCATGAACTTGCTCCACTTTTTCCCGTTCAGGGGGCCTTTAGGGGGGGAGCATTGGCTTTGGAAAGAGGTTTTGCGCAAAAGCGCGGCCAAATAGGTGGCAGCAAAGCTATTTCAGCGATGAGATGATCTGTCTCGCTTTGGCACGCCCCAAATAGGGACGCGCAAATCAAGGCCGGATGCGCGCAGAGCATAGGTGCAATGTCGCACGCTGCTCCATTTTTCCTGAATCGGCCCGCAGGCGAAGCACGCCTCAGCCAGGGGATGATTTGGGCGCTTGGCCTTATCTTCAGCCTCGTCCTGTGCCTTTTGGGATCAGAGCAAGCAAGCTATGCGCTTGCGTCCGGTGTTCGCGCCGCGCAGTTGACGATCCTTCTGGATGATCCTCTGCCCATGCAAGCCAAAGCTGAGGCGCAAACGCAAAACATCACGCCAGATATTCTGCCCCCGCCAGATGCGCCGCTCTCTATTGCCAGCGCCTTTGATCGGGGAGCCGCAGCCCTGCCTTATCGGCTTGTGCTTTCGCCCGAAAATCGGCGGCGTGCGGAACGCTGTTTGACCGATGCAATCTATTATGAGGCAGCCTCGGAAAGCGAAGATGGTCAGCGCGCCGTTGCGCAAGTGGTGCTTAATCGGTTGCGGCATCCCGCCTGGCCCAAAACCATTTGTGGGGTCGTCTATCAGGGGTCAGACCTGCCCGGTTGTCAATTTAGCTATGCCTGTGATGGCGCCATGCAGCGCGC
>JAGWVG010000252.1 GCA_018970965.1 Alphaproteobacteria bacterium
GCCGGCGGTCTGGAGGCAATTGATAAACGCGCGCGTGCCCTGCTTCCAACAGACAGCAAATTGGCAGCACGCCTTGCGGATTGGGCTTATTTTTCAAACCCCGATGATCCGCGCGCCTTAAAGCTGGCCATTGATGTTTATCTCGCGCGCCTGTCAGAGGCCGATATGCCCGTGCAAGAAGGGCTGATTTATCTCGACATGGCCGCGCGGGCGCGGGCACGGCTGGAAAAGCTGACGCCCGCCGCCAAGCCGTAAGTCTCTAATCCTCGAACTGGGGCGCCCAGGCCACGCCGTTGATATGGGCGCCTCCATCGGCAAACAATGTGTTGCCAGTAATATAGCGCGCATCTTCACTGGCGAGGAACAGGGCCACGCCGCCAATATCCGCCTCAGGGTCACCCAAGCGGCCCATAGGGTTGGCAGCATCGATCTGATCAATCATCCCCGGCTGCATCGCGGCCATGCGACGCGAAGAGGCGGACCACGCAGCAGGGCAGATGACATTGCAGCAAATGCCATAGGGCGCCCATTCACGCGCGGCTGTGCGGGTATAGGCACGCAGCGCCTCTTTACTGGCGTTATAATCGGCACTGCCCATATGCGCGTTCACGCCATTGAGGGAGGCCATATTGATCACCCGGCCCCATCCTTGCGCCTTCATATGCGGGAAGGCCGCTTCCATCGCCCATTTGACGGCCCATAGATTCATGGCGAGCGCGGCCTCAAAAATCGCATCTTCCTTGCGTTCAATCCGCGCGATGCCCGAGCCACGATAGGCGTTGTTGACAAGGATATCGATGGGGCCGGCCGCCGCCATCATCGCAAGAACAGCCTTTTTCTGCGTGATATCAGCCGCAAAAGCTTCCGCCTTGTGCCCAGCTTCGCGCAGATCGGCGGCCGCCGCTTCCGCCGCCGCGCCATCAATATCAGCGATCACGACATGGGCGCCCTCATGCGCAAATCGGCGGGCAATGCCCAGCCCAATCCCATCCGCGCCACCGGTAACCAGCGCCCGACGATTATCCAGCCGCCCCATGTTGATCTCCCTCTAATGCGGCTTGCTGCAAGCCAGTCATATCCAGCGGGCGTGCCGCACACAGCATGCCAAACCAGCTTTGCGGCAGATGCGCGGTTGCCCTATCTTCTGCCGCCAGTGCCTGAACGTCGCGGCGATGTTTTTCAATCAATTCCGCCAGCCGCGCCGCGCCTTGAGCGGATAACTTCAAAATATCCGATGCGTAGACCGCATCTTGCGCCGCAAAATCCATATCCAGAAATTGCGGTTTCATTCGCGCTTCAAATTGCGCGCGCATCGGCGTTTTGCGCCAAATGATCGCGCGGTCCACCAGGGGCCGCACCCGTCCCATTGGCAAGCGATCGATCAGGGCCAATCGCTCCAACCGGATCAGCGCTGCCTCCATTTGGCGCGTCGGCACATCAAAATCGCGCGCCATCTCGGTGACGTCATATCCTCCCAAAATGACCATGAAGAGAAAGGAAAGAAAGCCATCTTGGCTCAGTGCGCGCTCTTGCGCCAAGGTCAGTTCCTGCGCGAGGCCGGCGCCCGGGCGCTCTGCCTGTCGTGCCAATTCTGCCAGCGACGTCTGCGCCAGCCCCGCCAATATATCCAGCCGGTCCAACGTAAGGCCTTTGCCTGCGAGCCAGCGTTTGACTGTGGCTTCGCCCACCGCCAACTCGGCTGCCAAACGTCGCGCCGTCCAACCATTGGCACGCAACTGAAGGCGCAGCGCGCTGAGAAGCATTTCAGATCGTTTCATGATCCTTATCAGATCATTTATTGATCCTAATGACAAGGGCCGATGTGGCGCGTGCCACGGCTGTCGATAGTCTCGTGGTCGAACAAAGACTCAGATGACCCGCGCAGCGGGCAGATACAAAATGGAGGAGAGGATGAGCGATCTTTTGATCAAGAACGGCACCGTCGTCGATGGCACGGGTGCCCCGGCCTTCGCCGCCGATGTCCGCGTAAAAAATGGAACAATTGCGGAAATTGGCCAAAACCTCTCCGCAGCTGGCGAACGCGTCTTTGACGCAACGGGGTGCTATGTGACCCCCGGCTTTATTGAAAGCCATACGCATTATGATGGCACCATGTGGTGGCAGCCCGATCTCGATCCCCTGCCCGGCTATGGCGCGACCACGATGATTATGGGCAATTGCGGGTTCTCTCCCGCGCCATTGCACAAATATATGCCCGCCCAGCGCGAGATGATCGGCATTTTCTCGTTCTTTGAAGATATTCCCGAAGGGCCGTTCATGAAGAACCTGCCTTGGGATTGGAACAAATGGTCCGAATATCGCGCCTCAGCAGAACGCAATGTGCGTGTGCCGCTGAATTACGCTGCCTATGTGGGGCATATTGCGCTGCGTTTGGCTGTGATGGGCGTCGAAGCCTGGGATCGTGCTGCAACGCCTGATGAAATCAACCAAATGGCCGATTTGCTGGACGATGCGCTGGCAGCGGGTGCGCTTGGCCTTTCTGACAATTTGCATGACCATGACGGCTCCAACCGCCCCGTCCCCTCATTAAAGGCCTGTGATGCCGAATTTACGGCCCTGTTTGACGTCATGGAGCGTTACCCCGCGACCTGCTATCAGGTGATTGTTGATACGTTCATGCGGATGACGGGCCCGGCCAATTTGGAGCGGCTGGAAAAGCTGCTCGCGGGCCGCAAAATCCG
>JAGWVG010000253.1 GCA_018970965.1 Alphaproteobacteria bacterium
GGCGGCGGCACCGCGCTGCTCTATGCCACCAAGGCTCTCGAAGGCCTGAAGGGCGCGAATGATGACCAGACCCGTGGCATCGACATTATCCGCAAGGCGATTGAAGCGCCGATCCGTCAGATCGCTTCAAACGCCGGTCATGATGGCGCTGTGGTTGCTGGCAACCTGCTGCGCGAGAATGATGAAACTCAGGGCTTTAACGCTGCAACCGACACCTATGAAAATCTGGTGAAGGCGGGCGTGATTGACCCGACCAAGGTTGTCCGCACGGCGCTGCAAGATGCTGCCTCGGTTGCTGGTCTGCTGATCACGACTGAAGCCACGATCGCAGAACTGCCCGAAGATAAGCCCGCAATGCCCGCAATGCCGGGCGGCGGCATGGGTGGCATGGACTTCTAAGTCCACCGCTCAGGCGAAAACAAAGAGGGCCGGGGCTTTACGCCTCGGCCCTTTTTCTATGGGTGCTGTTCTTTTCTCGCCGATTTTGGGGGCGTGTCCTCTCGGCTGTTGAGCATTGACGCTGCGTCATTCAGCGCTTGCGCTTCATCGCGCGGGAGGCTGGCGGGGTCAGGGGCATCGCCGCCGCCACATCCCGCAATCACCACCAAAGCGCCAAGGGTGAAGGGCGCGCGAAGCCAAATCATGCAGTATTTCCTTATGAAAAAGGGCTGCACTCGCGTGAGGCAGCCCTTGAAAATCATCAGGCTAAATGACCTTTATTGATGATTGGCAGCCGCCTCAGCCGCAGCTTTGGCCGCATCCTTGGCGGCGTCTGCTGCATCGGCTGCAACATCTTTGGTTTGATTGGTGGCAGCCTCATTGGTGGTCGGTGCCGCTTCAATCGGCTCGTTCACCACTGGGTCCATCGTTTCGTTCAACGCCATTTCTGCATTGGAAGATTCGTCTGCCGCCTTCCCGCCACAGGCGGCAACACCCAGCGCTGCAACAAGAACGAACGGCACAAGGATCGACTTTTTCATGAAGCACCTTTTACAAATGAGGCAAGGATGAGAAATTGCAAATATCGCCGCAGAAGCGACGCTTTTGGAAGCTAACGCCTCCCTTTTGGGTTGGCAATTGGGTTTGCATCGAGACAATTAGATTGTTCAACACCAAGAACGCGCAAAAGATTGCTGCCTAAGGTCGTTGACCAGATATAAAGAATTCTTTATGTCCTGCGCTCATGGCCAAGATGCTCGACATTTTCCGCGCGCTTGCTGATCCGACACGGCTTCGGATCGTGCAGCTGTTGCGCACGATGGAATTGTCGGTTGGAGAATTGGCGCAAGTGCTGGCGCAAAGCCAGCCGCGTGTTTCCCGACATATCAAAATTCTCTGTGATGCGGGTGTTGCGGAGCGTCGTAAGGAAGGCAGCTGGGTGTTTATTGGCCCCGGTCCTGCGGCGGTTACGGAGCCATTGGCGCAGGCTTTGGACGCGTGGATGGCCACATTGGGTCAAGACCCGTGGCATATTGCAGATGCCGCGCGATTGGCCGCGGTGCGTGCGGATCGGGCGGCGGCGGCAGAACGCTATTTTGCGGACCATGCCGATCATTGGGACAGTCTTCGTTCGCTGCATGTGCCCGAGGCTGAGGTTGAGGCCGCAATGCGGCGCGTGCTGGGCACTGCCTCTTTGGGCACGCTGGTGGATATTGGCACCGGCACGGGCCGGATGATTGAGCTATTTGGTGCGCAAGCGCGCCATGCCATTGGTATTGATCGCAGCCCCGAAATGCTGCGCGTCGCACGCGGCAAGCTGACGGCCTCTGGCACGGAAGGCTGGGATTTGCGCCAGGGCGATATCATGGCCCTCCCGCTGGAAGATGCTATGGGTGATACAGTGGTGTTGCACCAAGTGCTGCATTATCTGCCCGCGCCCGAGGCCGCCATTGTGGAACTGGCGCGTATTATTGCCCCAGGTGGCCGCTTGCTGATTGTCGATTTCGCGCCGCACAGCCATGAGGAGCTGCGCACGCAGGATGCGCATGCGCGGCTGGGCTTTTCCGACGAGCAAATGGCGCTCTGGTTCCGGTCGGCAGGGCTGGAAATGGCGCAGACAACTGAATTGGCGGGCCGCGCCCTAACAGTGAAGCTGTGGCTTGCCACACGGCCCAAGAAGAAGACTTTGCAGGTGATAGGCGGATGAGCATGTCGTTGACCAAATTGGAAGAAGCCCGCCGCGCACTGGATGCGCCGTTATTTGCAGATTTGGCAGGTGACGCCGAGGTGTCGTTTGAATTCTTCCCGCCCAAGTCTGAAAAGATGGAAGAACAATTGTGGCAGACCTTCGAAACGCTGGCACCCTTGGGGCCGCGCTTTGTATCTGTGACTTATGGGGCAGGGGGTTCGACGCGGGAGCGGACACACGCCACTGTGGCGCGCATCGCGGCGCAGAGCAGCATTCCTGCCGCGGCGCACTTGACCTGCGTTGCGGCCAGCAAAGCGGAAATTGCTGAAATTGCACAAAGCTATTGGGATGCGGGTGTCCGCCATATTGTCGCCCTGCGCGGTGATCCGCCCGAGTTGGGCCAGCCCTTTGTGCCGCATCCAGAAGGCTATGCTTCGGCAGCCGAACTGGTTGCTGGCTTGCGCGATATTGCGCCGTTTGAAATTTCAGTGGCGGCCTACCCTGAAATGCACCCTGAAGCGGCCTCAGCGGCATCTGATCTGGACAATTTGAAGCGCAAGCTGGATG
>JAGWVG010000254.1 GCA_018970965.1 Alphaproteobacteria bacterium
CGCCGGGGCAATTTTTACCGCATCAAAATATAGGCCGCGACCGCGCAGATCATCAGCGCAAACAGCCCGCGCGCAAGTGGCAAACGTCCCGCCATCCAGCGCGATATCGGCAAAGCGATGAGTGTGCCTGCACCCCCGCCCAAAATAAGGGCGAGAAATAATGGCCAATCCACCTGCCCATCCAGCGCATAAGATAAGCTCGTCGCGCCGCCAAAAAGTGTGACGCTGACCAGCGAGGATGCAGCAGCATTGGTCAGCGTCATACCCGTGGACGCCATGAGCCCCGGCGCAATGAGAAAGCCGCCACCAATCCCAAAAAAGCCTGCGGCCAGCCCTGCCAGCAAGCCAATGGGCGCCAACTTCATCACCATCGCAGGCTGCAGACGGACGTCGGGATTGCCTTCAGACGCCCGCGGCACAAGCATCGACAAAGCAATTACAATCATCGCAACTGCAAACCAGCGGAGCAATTGGCTTCCATCCATCTGCTTGGCGAGATGCGCCCCGATGAGCGATCCAGCGAGCCCGGCCAGCGCGAACACGGTGGCACAAGGCCATTTGACGCGACCCGCCCGGGCTTGAGCGGCAAGTCCCGTAAGCGCGTTGACGGCAACTGCTGCAGCCGATGTGCCAATTGCAAGATGGGTGTCTGCAACGCCCACGACATAGATCAACCAAGGGGTCGCAAGCACCGATCCGCCGCCGCCAAAAAGTGTCAGCAGCGTGCCGATCATCAAGCCACCAAGACCTGCCAGAAGCAAGGCGGTCGTCATGCGATTAGGCCTGCCTCAAGGCACGGTTCCACGGCGCAAAAGCCAGCAGCCGTGCCATACCGCAAAAGCCTGTTGCCCCCGCAAAGGTAAGCCCAGCACCCACAAAAGCCGACAACCCAAAAAAGCCCGGCGCAACAAGAAAGCCCAGCACAACCCCAAGCAGCACCAAAAGCCCTGCAGTGATTTGCACTTGGCGCATCAACTCAAGGGGTTGGCGCGCATCAGTGACGACGGGCAGTCCGGCTTTCACCCAACCGTCGACACCGCCTTGCAACACATAAGCAGGGCCATCAATCCGCGCGGCCAGCCGGTCACAGGCCCCGGCCGTTCGCATGCCAGATTTGCAGGTAAAGATAACATCTGCCTCAGGATGGATAGTTAGATGTGCCGAATCCCAGCGCGACAGCGGTTGCGACACAGCACCAGCCACATGCGTGCGGGCATATTCATCGGCCTCGCGAATATCGACCAAAATAGCCTTGCCGTCGCGCAGACGTTGGGCAGCTTCTTGCGGTGTCACGGTGTGCAACTGGGCAGTCATCTTAATGGCTCCTCATATCGGGCGGGCAAAACAGGTCTGCCAGCGTCTCCAGAACACGCAGCGCAGCAGGATCCGCAACGCGGTAATAAATGACCTGACCCTCGCGCCGGGTGGCGACAACGCCATCTTCCCGCAAGCGCGCGAGGTGCTGCGACAAGGCTGATTGGGACAGGCCAATGCGCGCTTGCAACACGCTGACCGAAAGCTCGCCTTCAATCAGTTGGCACAAAATCATCAGCCGCTTTTCATTGGCAAGCAGCCGCAACAGGCCAGCGGCCTTTCCGGCGCTGTCTTCAAAAAGCGCGATGTCAAAACGGGTGAGATCAAACATGAGGTCAATATATCACTTGATTCTAATTTAGCAATATCTAATATATTAACCATCTGAAATACAAGGAGCATCGCTATGGGCCCTGTTGTGCAAGGCTTTTTTGACACGCCGACACATACAATCAGCTATCTGGTGCATGATCCGGCGACCCGGATTGCAGCGATTATTGACCCGGTTTTGGATTTCACACCGCGCAACGCCCGCATCAGCACGCAAAGCGCAGACGCGCTCTTGGCAGCGGCTGCCAAACAGGGATTGGATGTGCGCTATGTGCTTGAGACGCACGCCCATGCTGACCATCTCTCCGCTGCACATCACATTCGGGAAAAGACCGGGGCGCCCGTGGTAATTGGCACGCACATTACGCAAGTGCAGAAAATTTTCGCCCCGCTCTTTGCTGCAGAAGATGTGACGCCTGATGGGGCGGCTTTTGATATTTTATTGGCCGAGGGCGATACATTGCCGCTGGGCAGCTTCTCCATAGAAGCGCTTCATACCCCGGGCCATACACCCGCCTGCCTAACCTATGTCATCGGCGACGCCGCCTTTGTGGGTGATACCCTGTTCATGCCTGATTATGGAACTGCCCGAGCAGACTTTCCCGGCGGCGATGCGCGGACATTGTACCAATCTATCCAGCGCATCTTATCGCTCCCTTCCAAGACACGTATTTTTGTTGGTCATGACTATCCCCCCGCTGACCGGTCCGACGCCGCCTGGGAAACCACCGTGGCGGACGAACGCACAAACAATGTTCATGTGAAGCAAGGCATTAGCGAGGATGATTTTGTGGCGATGCGCGAAGCGCGCGACAAAACATTAGAAGCGCCGCTGCTGATTCTGCCATCGCTGCAAGTCAATATTCGTGCCGGCCAATTGCCGCCCGCAGCAGCTGGCGAACCTGCCTTTTTGCGATTGCCCATTAACCGCATCTGAAACGGAGCGAAAACCGCCAAAAAGCCAGCGCGCTTTGACGCGATAAGCAGTTGCATTCCCGCTCCAAAAAGGCATTTTGTACGTCATGAGCATAGCCTTGAT
>JAGWVG010000255.1 GCA_018970965.1 Alphaproteobacteria bacterium
GAGGCGCAGGCTTGGCGTGCTTGTAAAAGGGGGCTGCGGCCTCACTGCCCGACCAGATGAGTGTGGAATCATCCATCGGCTCAATGACTTTGCCGGGCAGATAATTGCCGCGATAAGGTACGCCTTGCGCTTTCAGCCAAGCGAAATGATTGACCGCCTCGCGGGCATAAAGATCGCACTTGGCGTCATCGGCACAGGGCCCGCCTGCCATTTTGAGATAAGCTGCAAAATCCTCGGTGCTATCTTCAAAGCCTGCTGCGCGCTGCACCTCTGTGCCGCCATTGCCGCCCAGATAAATCTCACCGCCTGAAAGGCCCGATGCCCCACCGCTGCCCGAATTGCGTTCAAACAGCATAACGGCCGCACCCGCTTCACGCGCTTCAATGGCCGCACAGGCCCCTGTGGCGCCAAAGCCGATCACGACAATATCGGTCTCCAAATCCCATTTGGCGACGTCAGCCGCAGGGTAGGGTTTGTGCAGCGAAATTTCAGCCATTGCGCGCCTTCAGCAAATCCAATGCAACGTCGACAATCATATCTTCCTGACCGCCCACCATCTTGCGGCGGCCAAGTTCGACCAGAATTTGGCGGGTGTCGAGGCCATAAGTCTCGGCCGCTTTTTCAGCATGACGCAAGAAGCTGGAATAGACACCGGCATAGCCCAGCGCCAAGGTTTCGCGATCGACACGCACGGGCCGGTCTTGCAGCGGACGCACTAGATCTTCCGCTGCATCCATCAACAACATCACATCGCAGCCATGGTTCCAGCCCTTGCGATCAGCCGCAGCAATGAAGACTTCCAGCGGCGCATTGCCAGCACCAGCGCCCATGCCTGCCAAGCTGGCGTCAATGCGCACCGCGCCCTCTTGCGCCGCCACAATCGAATTGGCAGCGCCTAAAGAGAGATTGTGGTGCGCATGAATGCCACGTTGGGTTTCGGGCTTAAGTACGCGATCATAAGCCTGCAAACGCGCGCGGACGCCATCCATATCCAGCGCGCCGCCGCTATCCGTCACATAAACGCACTGGGCGCCATAGCTTTCCATCAGTACCGCTTGTTGGGCCAGATGTTCTGGCTCAATCATATGGCTCATCATCAAAAAGCCAGAGACATCCATGCCCAGGTCGCGCGCAATGCCAATATGCTGCTTGGACACATCCGCTTCGGTGCAGTGCGTGGCCACACGAACAGAGCGCACGCCAATATCATAAGCGCGGCGCAGTTCCTCTACGGTGCCGACGCCGGGCAGAATGAGCGTTGTCAGCACGGATTTGGTCAGTACCGAGGCTACAGCCTCCAGCCATTCCCAATCGGTATGTGCGCCAAAGCCATAGTTGAAGCTAGCGCCCGACAAGCCGTCGCCATGTGCCACCTCAATGGCATCCACACCCGCCTCATCCAGCGCTTTGGCAATCGCCATAACATGGTCAAGGCCGTACATATGGCGGATGGCGTGCATGCCATCGCGCAGAGTGACGTCTTGAATATAAAGCTTATCGCCCGCTTCGACGTTAAACTTGCCGCTCATGCTGCCATCCTCCGTGCGGCGAGAAGCTCGCCCGTGGCTTTGGCTGCCGCGGTCATAATGTCGAGATTGCCAGAATAAGGCGGCAGATAATCGCCAGCCCCTTCCACTTCGAGCATGATCATCGATTTAATGCCCGTAAAATCTCCCATGCCGGGGATTTTTAGGCGGTTATTGTCGCCATAGCGTTCAAATTGCACATCCTGCTTCAGGCGATAGCCGGGCACATATTTCTGCACTTCGGCCACCATATCGGCAACTGATTGGCGAATGGCATCTTCGTCTCCCCCTTCGGACAGAGTGAAGACGGTATCGCGCATGATCATTGGCGGTTCAGCCGGGTTTAAGATGATAATCGCTTTGCCCTTGGTAGCGCCGCCCACAACTTCAATTGCGCGCGCGGTGGTGCGCGTAAATTCATCAATATTGGCGCGTGTGCCAGGCCCTGCCGAGCGTGAGGATACCGAGGCGACAATTTCAGCATAATGCAGCGCTTTGGAGACGCGCGCGACAGCCGCCACCATTGGGATCGTCGCTTGGCCGCCACAGGTGACCATGTTCACATTGGGCTGGTCGAGATGCTGGTGCATATTGACCGGCGGCACTGTGAACGGACCAATTGCAGCGGGGGTAAGATCCACCACCTGAATGCCATCGGCGCGCAATGCCTCATCATGCACTTTGTGCGCATAAGCCGAGGTCGCGTCAAAGGCGATGCCAATTTCAGGATAGCAGGGCAGGGCCTTTAATCCCTCAATCCCCTCATGCGTGGTCGCAATGCCATGTTGGCGCGCCATGGCAAGGCCTTCGCTATTTGGGTCGATCCCCACAACAGCCGCCAGCTCCATATTTTGGGGATATTTGATCATCTTCATCATCAAATCGGTGCCGATATTGCCCGATCCGATAATGGCGGCCTTTACCCGTGCCATGTTGTTTCCTTTAGACGAAATTGGCGGTGCAAGAGCCCAAGGGGCCCGACGCATCGCTTAAAACCATGTCGAAACGATCGCCCTTAACGGCTGGAGCCAGCGGAACGAGCGACCCAGACAGGATAACGTCGCCCGCATCCAGCGTGACGCCATAAGCGCCCAGCGTGTTGGCGAGCCACGCCACGGCCTGTGCAGGATCTCCCTGAACAGCGTGGCCATAG
>JAGWVG010000256.1 GCA_018970965.1 Alphaproteobacteria bacterium
TATCGCGCTCTGCCCGAGCGACATCACGTTCAGACCCTGTGCTGCCCGCAGAACGCCCGGCCCACAACCAGCCAAGCACGACACCTGCCGCCGCGCCAAGAACCAAAAACAAGAAAAGGGACACAGAAGAACCGGCTGCCATCATGAGCGGAACATAGAATGAACAGCCAGCTTTGAAAAGCTGAAATTAAGCCGCCATCTTCCGCGCTTTAGCCAGCTTCTTCAAAACCATATCGCGCTTCAGCTTCGACAGATGGTCAATGAAGAGAATGCCTTCGAGATGGTCCATCTCGTGCTGCAGGCAAATGGCGAGCAACCCATCCAAAACGTCCTCATGGGACTGCCCCTGCTCATCAAGCCAACGCGCTTTGATCACGGCAGGACGCTCAACATCTGCATATTGCTCAGGCACCGAAAGGCACCCTTCATTATACACAGAAAGCTCTTCAGATTCCTCAAGAATTTCAGGATTGATAAATACACGGGGGTCACGGATGACCTTGCCAGTTTCTTCATCCTTATCCTGCAAATCAATCACCAAAACCCGCTTGGGCACACCAACTTGGATAGCCGCAAGACCAATGCCCGGCGCATCATACATGGTATCAAACATGTCCTTGATGAAGGCGCGCAAATCATCATCAATCGTTTCGACGGGGCTCGAAATCGTCTTGAGGCGCGGATCGGGCGTTTCGATAATTGGAAGAATAGCCATAAGCGTCAGTTAGGGTCGCGAGGTTGCAGGGTCAAGCCACAGGCCGACGCGCTCGAAGCGCCTGCGCCAATGTGCCGTCGTCAAGATAATCCAATTCCCCGCCCACGGGAAGGCCATGGGCCAGCTGGGTGATGCGGACTGGCGCATTTTCCAGCCGCTCGGCGATATAATGCGCCGTTGTTTGTCCCTCGAGCGTGGCATTCATAGCCAGAACAACCTCGTCTATGCCACCAGCTGCGACACGGCCCAATAATCCGTCAATATTCAAATCCTCAGGCCGCACGCCTTCCAGCGCAGATAGCCGTCCACCCAGCACGTGGAATTTACCGGGGAACAAGCGGGATCGTTCAAGTGCCCATAGGTCAGACACATCTTCAACCACGCACAACATCCGCGCATCCCGCCGTGGATCTGCACAAATCCCACATGGGTCGCTGGTGTCGACATTCCCACACACTTGGCATGTCGCGAGCTTTTCATGCACCACTTCCAACGCGCGCAGCAGCGGCAAGAGCGCGCCATCGCGTCGTTTTAACAGATGCAGCACCGCGCGCCGCGCAGACCGCGGGCCATAGCCGGGCAGGCGAGACAGGGCTTGCGCCAATTGTTCGATTTCAACCGAAGCCATGTTTATGCTGATAGGGGGTTGCAATACGGCTTGCCAAGGGCTTGGAGGAAAAGATGCGGATCATCTTTATGGGAACTCCTGATTTTGCCGTGCCCAGCCTCAACGCATTGGTTGGGGCGGGGCATGACGTTGTGGCGGTTTATTCCCAGCCACCACGCCGGGCTGGCCGCGGAAAAGCCCTTACCCCCAGCCCTGTTCATCAACGCGCCGAGGCATTGGGTATTGCTGTTCGCACGCCGCTTTCACTGCGGACGGCAGAGGCACAGTCTGAATTTGCGGAACTGGAAGCCGATATTGCCATTGTTGCGGCATACGGCCTCATTTTGCCGCAAGCTATTTTAGATGCGCCGCGCCTTGGATGCCTGAATGTGCACGCGTCGCTCTTACCGCGCTGGCGTGGGGCGGCGCCCATTCATCGTGCCCTTCTCGCAGGCGATGCCGAAACAGGCGTTACGATTATGCAAATGGAAGCCGGGCTCGATACTGGCCCAATGCGCGCAAAACGGTGTACACCTGTTGCGCGCAAAACCAGCGGCGACCTGACCTCAGAATTGGCAAATTTGGGCGCAGACCTTTTGGTTGAAGTTCTGGGCGCTTTAAACGCCCACCCACCCATCACCCAACCAGATGTGGGCGTAACCTACGCCGCCAAGATCGACAAAGCGGAAAGCAGGCTCGACTTCTCACAATCTGCCGATCAGGTTGAGCGGCAAATCCGCGCCTTTGCCCCCACCCCGGGTGCTTTTTTCGAATTTCAGGGCGAACGCATACGGATCTTGGCTGCAGACTGGGCAGACGGCACGGGCGCACCCGGCGAACTGTTAGACAATCACATGACCATAGCGTGCGGAACTGGTGTCATTCGCCCCACGCGCGTGCAGCGCGCTGGAAAATCCGCCATGTCCGCAACAGAATTGCTGCGCGGATATGCGCTTCCCGCCGGCACGATATTGTCATGACACGCTTCCGCCTGACCGTGGAATATGATGGCAGGCCCTATATGGGCTGGCAACGGCAAGGACATGGCCCAAGCGTGCAGCAATCCATTGAAGAGGCGATTCTGGCCATCACACAAGAAGAAGCTGTTGTTCATGCGGCGGGCCGAACGGATGCCGGCGTGCATGCCGAGGCAATGTCTGCGCATGTCGACATTGCGCGCAACATTGATGCCTTTCGCCTGATGGAAGCCATTAACGCAAAACTGCGCCCGCACCCAATTGCCATTTTAGACTGCGCGATTGTGGCGGATGACTGGCATGCCCGCTTCTCCTGCATTGGCCGGCGTTATGTCTATCGCATCATCAATCGCCGCGCCCCATTGGCGTTGGATCAA
>JAGWVG010000257.1 GCA_018970965.1 Alphaproteobacteria bacterium
GTTGATGCCGCTCGACATTGAGACAATTGAGGCCTCCGTCAAAAAGACGGGCCGGTGCCTGATTGTGCATGAAGCCACGCGCACCTCAGGCTTTGGTGCGGAACTCGCCGCGCAAGTGCAGGAACGCTGCTTCTATCATCTTGAAGCGCCAATTGAGCGCGTCACTGGCTTTGACACACCCTATCCCCACAGCCTCGAATGGGCCTATTTCCCCGGACCAATCCGGATTGGCATGGCCATCGAGAAAGTGATGGCCGAATGAACGGGAACAAGATCGTTCCTCCCGATCATAGCATGATGGGGAGGTGGCATCGCGCAGCGATGACGGAGGGGCATTGGGCACGCAGCCGACCCCTCCACCGTCCCTCGGACGGTCCCCCTCCCCATCGCACCGCGATAGGGAGGAATTGGAAAGAGGAACTGACCCATGGCACGCTTTGAATTTCGCTTGCCCGATATTGGCGAAGGCATTGCCGAAGCTGAGGTGGTGGCGTGGCATGTCCGCCCAGGTGATCGCGTGACGGAAGATCAGCCCGTCGCAGATATGATGACGGATAAGGCAACAGTTGAAATGGAATCGCCTGTCACTGGCACCGTGGTCGAGATCGCGGGCGAGGTGGGCGATATGATTGCCATTGGCGCGACGCTGCTGGTGATTGAGACGGAGGCAGCCGAGGGCGATGCGCCGACGGCCCCAACCGCCACCCCTACGGCCATCCCCGAGCCCGTCTTGGAGGCGCACGCAGAGCAAGAGCCACCGCAGGCACCAACACCCTACATCCCCGCACCGCACCCCGATGCAACTGCAATTGCCGTGCCGCAGCCTTCAGCGCAATCGCTTGCCTCTCCCGCCGTTCGTGCGCGAGCGCGCGACTTAGGGATTGATTTGGCACAGGTGAAAGCGCGCGATGGCGGCCGCATCCGCCATGCAGATCTGGATGCATATCTCACCTATCACGGCCACCAGGGTTATTCTGCCGCAGCGCCCGCGCGCGCGGATGAGACCATCCGTGTTGTTGGCCTGCGTCGCCGGATTGCCGAAAATATGGCCGCGTCAAAACGCCATATCCCGCATTTTAGCTATGTCGAAGAGATTGATGTCACGGCGCTGGAAGCGATGCGCGGGGATTTGAATGCGCATCGTGGCAACCGGCCCAAGCTCACGCTGCTGCCGCTGCTCATTGTGGCCATTTGCAAAGCATTGCCTGAGTTTCCGATGATCAATGCCCGCTATGATGATGAAGCCGGCGTGGTCACGCGCCACGGCGCAGTTCACCTCGGCATGGCGACGCAAACCGATGCTGGTCTGATGGTGCCAGTCATCCGTGATGCTCAGGCCAAAAATATCTGGCAATTGGCAAGCGAGATTGTCCGGCTGGCGGATGCTGCGCGCAGCGGCACTGCAAGCTCTCATGACCTCAGCGGATCAACGCTTACAATCACCTCGCTTGGGCCCTTGGGCGGTGTTGCAACGACACCCGTTATCAATCGGCCTGAAGTCGCAATTATTGGCCCCAACCGGATCATCGAACGCCCCGTTTTCCGCGGCGATGAGGTTGTGCGTGCAAAGCTGATGAACCTTTCGATCAGCTGCGATCATCGTGTGGTGGATGGATGGGATGCCGCCAGCTTTGTGCAGGCCGTTAAGGTTTTGCTGGAAACACCCGTTCTGTTGTTTGCGGATTAAGACACCAAGGCCAAACGCGGGCTGTCCGCCGCGGAGAGGATAACCGACTCAATTCCATCCATCGCTTCAATCCGCGCGGCCAATTCTGCATCGAGCGCGAAATTGCGGCCAAGGCGGATGGTAGCAGTCTGGCCGCCGCCAAGCGGCGCATCGAGCAGAACTTCGCCACGGCCGTTACCTGCGGCGCCCAACAATTGGGCCAGCGCCATGAGCGCCTTGATATCTGCCGTACGCACCACTGCCTTGAGGCGGGCATTGGCTTGCAGCCCTTCCATCGGCTGAATGCGCTTAACTGTGATGCGCGGCGTTTCTTCACCCGGCTGGCGGTCGAGCTCAACTGTCAGCAGGCCACAGCTATTTTCTTTGGCCGCTTCTTCCAGATCCTTGGCTGTCAACTCATCAAAGCAGCTTGCGATAAATTGGCCGGTCGCGTCAGACATCGCACAATTGGCATAGCGGCGACCACGCGCAGACGTGCGCCAGCGCACATCTTCAATCAACACGGCCATCACTGCCCCTGTGCGTCCGCCATCCGCTGGCGCAGGTTGCGCGCAGAGCGCCGCATAGGTCCGTGCGCCATGCGCCGCAGCGACATGTCGATAGCGATCAATGGGGTGTGCGGAGAAATAAAAGCCAAAGGCCTCGCGCTCTTGCGCCATTCGGTCGGCCAGCGACCAGTGCGCATTGGCGGGCAGCTTGATTGCTTCCACTTTATGGTCTTCGCCACCAAAGAGCCCACCCTGCCCGCTGGTGCGCTGCGCTTCGGCAGAGGCCGCAACCGCCAGCAAAGTTTCGGCCATCGCATGAACACCCGCACGATTTGGTTCCAGTGTGTCAAACGCCCCGGCCGCGGCAAGGCTTTCAATCTGGCGACGATTGAGCAGACGCGGGTTGATCCGATCGGCAAAATCATCAAGCGATTTGAACCCGCCTTTGGCGATCCGCTCGGCCACGACTTGCTCCATCGCGCCTTCCCCGACACCTTT
>JAGWVG010000258.1 GCA_018970965.1 Alphaproteobacteria bacterium
GGGTTGTCGGCATGCGCGCCGCCATTGATGATGTTCATCATAGGTACGGGCAAGACATGCGCCGAAACCCCGCCCACATAACGATAAAGTGGCAATCCCCGCGAATCCGCAGCGGCTTTGGCAGCCGCTAGGCTAACGCCCAAAATCGCATTGGCCCCCATGCTCGCCTTATTTTCGGTGCCATCAAGCGCGATCATCGCGGCGTCAATTTCACCCTGATCTTCAGCGTCGAGCCCTAAAAGGGCATCGGCAATCGGCCCGTTAACATTATCAACGGCCTGCGACACACCTTTGCCCAGCCATTGCGACGCATCGCCATCACGCTTTTCCACGGCTTCATAAGCGCCTGTCGACGCACCCGAAGGCACCGCGGCACGCCCAAAACTGCCGTCTTCCAGAAGAACATCAACCTCAACAGTTGGGTTCCCGCGGCTATCAACAATCTGGCGGGCATGGATATCGAGAATGGCCGTCACTATATTAGACTCCGAAGCTGCTTGGCGGATGGGACTACGGCCTCTATCCGTCACACAGCCCCCGCGCAACCATGAGGGATAGCGACATGGCAACGACTGACAATAACTCCCCGAAAACCCCGGCAAAAAAAGCGCCTGCCCGCCGAAAAACAGCGGCCACGGCCACTGCAACCAAGCGCAAGACGACCGCCGTTGCCAAAAAGGCAGCCGCCCCTGCGGCACAATCCAGCCTGCGCGACGAGGCAGGTAAGATGATGACCAAGCTAAAATCTTCGGCGCGCGATGCTGCAAATACCGGCAAAGACAAGACAACAAACACGTTGGATGATGTCTCGGCCCTGGTGGATGATGTTGCCCGCACACTGGAAGAGCGTGTCGGCCCACAATATGGGGCTTACGCCCGCCGCGCGGCTGATGCTTTGTCGGGCGTGTCAGACAGTTTGAAAGCCAAAGACATTGAAGATTTGCTTGAGGATGCTCGCGATTTCATCCGCCGCAAACCTGCCGTCGCCATTGGGGCCGCGGCTGCCTTGGGCTTTGTTGTAACCCGCCTCTTGGCGGCAGACCAAGGCGACGAAGCCTAAACATTCGGATTCGCTGATGACCATCGAAACGCCTCCCACGGGATCAGACCCCAGCGCGCGCCTTTTGTTGCGGCAATTGGCAGAAGATGCGACCGCTTATGCGCGCGCTGAGGCAGATTTTCTGAAAGCCGAGCTGGGCGATCGCACGGCTCACCTCGCCCCCATGCTGATGCTTTATGCTGTCGCTGCGATTTTGGGGCTTGGCTTGGCCCTTGGGGTGATTGTGGCTGCGACCTTATGGGTGGCAAGCTATATTGGCTTTGGCTGGGCAATTACTGCCGTCACGCTAAGTCTGGGCTTGGCAATTTGGCTGCTGGTCCGAGCAGCGGGCACACATGCACGTGCGATTTTGCGTCCTTGGACACGGCCATGACTGAGCATCCGACCGAACAGGTTGCGCAAAATTTGTTGGAAGCGCGGCAGAAATTTTTGACGACGTTGGATGTCGCCAAACGCGAATTGACACCCAAGACCATTGCCAAGCGGAAAATCCGCCAGGTGCGGGATCGTGCCGAACGTGAGGTTCGCGCCCGCCCCGCTGCCACAGCTGGCGCCGCCACGGCGCTTTTCATCATCCTATTTCGCAAACCCCTTGCCGGGCTGGTCCGGCGCCTCTTGAGGAAGACACAACATGACTGACTCGCTGCGCAACAAAGCCACTGAAACCTACGCCCAAGCACGAACCAAGGCTGAAAAGGCCCTGGAATCCGGGCGCACAAAATTGCGTGATGGCGCCGCCGCAACGCGTGAACGGGCGCAGGCCGCGCGCGACAAAGCGCGGGATGGTCTGGCCGGCAGCCCTTTGACTGCTGTGGCCGGCGGATTGGCCTTGGGCGCGATTTTTGCTGCGCTGCTGCCCAAAACCAAGCGCGAAAAGCAGCTGATGGGCCCCGTGAGCCGTAGCGTCAAATCCACCGCTAAAACCGCAGCAAAAGTTGCGGGCAACGTTGCCAAGGCAGAGCTTATTGCGCTAGGTGTGAGCTCAGACGCTGCACGCACACAAGTTCGCACACTCGCTGGAAAAATTGGTAAAGCTGCGAGCACGGCCGGACAGGCTGCGGCAAAAACAGTTCGCAAGGATAAAGCAAATAATGAGTGATATGAGTAAGCTGCATCTGGTCTTTGGCGGTCGCGTGACAGACCCGCGCACGCTGGAATTTGCAGATTTGAAGTCGATGGATGTTGTCGGCTTTTTTCCAGATTATAACAGCGCCGAAAAAGCGTGGCGCGCGGCGGCACAACGCACTGTTGATGATGCTGAAATGAAATATGTGGTTGTGCACATGCACCGCTTGTTGCAACCCGATATGGTGGATGCAGCTCAAGCTGGCTAAGCGCTGGCCTGACATCAAAACTGGGCATGGGGAAGAAGGAGTGTGACGAGCCTATGAAGCGCGCGCTTCTTGTTTCCCCTACCGAGCAGGCACAAGACGCAGCAGAGCTGCTGCGCAGCCGTTATGATTGGGTCGATCTTCGGGAAGCTGACATGGTTGTTGCCCTCGGGGGCGATGGCTTCATGCTGCAAACGCTGCATGGCATGCTGGGCCGCAAACGGCTGGTGCCTGTATTCGGCATGAACTTGGGCACTGTTGGCTTTTTGATGAATGAT
>JAGWVG010000016.1 GCA_018970965.1 Alphaproteobacteria bacterium
CATTGGAAACCCCGTTGTCTATGTCGGCTCCAAAACCGGACGCGATGGCATTCATGGCGCGACCATGGCTTCGGCCGACTTTACGGAGGATTCAGAAGAAAAACGGCCCACAGTGCAAGTCGGTGATCCTTTCACCGAAAAGCTTCTGATTGAAGCCTGTCTTGAACTGATGGCATCTGACGCGATTGTCGCCATTCAGGATATGGGCGCCGCTGGCCTCACCTCCTCTTCGGTTGAAATGGCATCCAAGGGCGGCGTTGGTATTGAGCTGAACATGAACGCTGTGCCGTGCCGCGAAACCGGCATGACGCCCTATGAGATGATGCTCTCTGAAAGTCAGGAGCGCATGTTGATGGTGCTGAAGCCCGGCCGCGAGGCTGAGGCCGAGGCCATTTTCCGCAAATGGGAACTGGATTTCGCGGTCATCGGCAAAATCACCGATACCGGCCATATGGTGCTGACATTCAATGGCGAGACAGTGGCCGATATTCCACTCGCCCCACTCGCTGATGAAGCGCCAGAATATGAACGGCCTTATGTGAGCCCAGCCGAATATAAGGCGTGGGCCAAAGTCCCTTCGCTGGGCGATGTGCCGGAAAGCCGCAATTTGGGGGCCGACCTCGTCAAGCTGATGGGGTCGCCTGACATTGCCTCGCGTCGCTGGATTTGGGAGCAATATGACAACAAGGTCGGCGGCGATACGGTGCAAGCACCGGGCGGCGACGCAGCAGTTGTCCGCGTTCATGGCTCGGCGAAGGCGCTTGCCATCGCAACGGATTGCACCCCGCGCTATTGCTATGCCAATCCCTATGAGGGCGGCAAACAGGCCGTGGCCGAAACCTATCGCAACATTTCAGCAGTCGGCGCAACGCCCCTCGCCATCACCAATTGCCTCAACTTCGCCAACCCACAGCGCCCTGAAATCATGGCGCAGATTGTTGGCTGTTTGGAAGGCATGGGTGATGCATGCCGCGCGCTCGATTACCCAATCGTTTCGGGCAATGTCTCTCTTTACAATGAATCCAAGGCAACTGGCGGGGGCTCTGCTATTTTGCCGACCCCGGCTATTGGCGGCGTTGGCCTGATTGCGGATTGGAGCAAGGCGGCAACCATTGCCTTTAAAAAGGCCGGCGATGCCATCTGGTTGATTGGTGGCCCGGGTTGCCATTTGGGGCAATCCATCTGGCTGCGCGAAGTGCTGGGCCGTGAAGAAGGCGATGCCCCCAGCGTTGATCTGGCGGCAGAGCGCACGCGTGGTGAACAGGTGCGCAAGCTGGTGCTCGACGGTGTGGCAACGGCCGTACACGATATTTCGGATGGCGGTCTGCTGGTCGCCATTGCCGAAATGGCGCTGGCAGGACGCATCGGGGCAGAAGTTGACGCGTTAACAACAGCTGAAGCCTTTGGTGAAGATCAGGGTCGCTACCTTGTCACCACAGCAGCCGATGCGGTGATTGAGGGCGCTCTGCGCATTGGGACTGTGGGCGGCGACAGCGTATCAGGCGTGGCTCTGGATACGCTCCGCACCGCGCATGAAGGCTTCTTCCCCGCACTGATGAACGGCTAAGGCCGTTAAGCGAAGCGCGCGCCTTCAATCGCCAGCGGCGCAAATCGGATCAGACGGCTGGTGGCAACTGCCGCCTGCCGGTTGACGACGGCAATTTTATAATCGGCGTCGGTGACCATCGCCAAAAAGGCACCTGCATTGGGATAAGCCGCAATGAAAGCGGCATCCCAATGCTCACTCTCTGGCCCTGTGACCACAGCTTCGAGCTTGCCGCGCCACACAATATGGCCGCCTACACGCTCAAAAATGGGGCCGCTTGTGGTGCCATATTCTTCATAAGCGCGCGCGCCGCTCCAGCCTTTTGCAGCATGCGGATGCCCTTCAGGATAAGCCGCAAGATCGCGGTAGCGCACCAGATTGAGCATGTTGATCGGCGTATCGCGCGGGAGAGATTTGAAAAGGTCAAAGGCCGCGCGTGTTGGGTCCACATAGCTTTCGGTCATTGCGCTACATCCTCACCTGCGGGGCATGCGCCCTGATGATCGCCCGTAATCTTCGCATGAAAGCGTATGGGCGGCTTTTCTGATTTGGGCATCGGCCCTTTCAGCGTGTCATAAGGCGTATCAGGTTCAATGCGGACAACCGCATCCAGCGAGAAGCCATCGCCTGCATAAGGCCCATGTGCGGCAATCAGCGTGCGGCCCGCTTTGCCGGGATGCGCGCAGGTAATCACTGCGTCCAGTGTGCCTCGATAAAGTGAAAAACTCTCAAAGCTGCAGGCCCCGGACTCGCGCCCCCCAATCAGCGTTGCATTGGGGCTGCGCGCTTGCTCAGCCGAAACGCACATGGCGCCTTTTTGGGCAGTGCCCCCCAATTTTTCTGCCAACATGCGATCCGCCTTGGACAGGGCGGCAGGATAGTCCGACAGATCAATGCTGTCCGCAACCAAGCTGGTATGCCAAAATCCGGGGGTCAATGCCGTGATAACGGGCGTGGATTGCGCCGCCGCCGAGGCCGCTGCCGTCTTGCCCGTTTGCACGGGGTTAGAGGCCTTTTCGCACGCGGCAGGCAGCAAAAGCAGCAACAGAGCAGTGAAACGCAGGGTCATAAGCGTCGTCCTGCCCGTCTCGCGCGCAAACTGCAATCCCGCCAACTCCGGAATAGTCTTGAAAGCGCGCGCGCCGTGACGGCTTAGGCGGCTTGCGGCGCTGCCAAGAAGTTATACGGGTCAATCCCCCGCGCCCGATAGCGCTGATGTGCGATTTGATATTGCGTCGGCGCGGGAATGTTCAGCCGCTTGCGCGCTGCATCCAGCGGCTCAGCCAGAAGAGCGCGAATATCTTGTTCCACAATGCGCTGAGCAGCCTTGCCCATACGCTGCGCCTCACCCACGGCTTTAAACACGGGGGCATCCACCTTCACGCGCCGCCAAATTTCTGCGGCCCCTGCCCAAGCAAGGAAAAAGGCTGTCCACCCGCGATCTTGCCCATAAGAAAAGGCAAGCGCGCATTGTTCACCCAAGGCATCGCGTCCAAAGCCCGTCAGCACATGGACAAGATCATGCGTGTCGCGCAGGCGATGGCCATACCATTCCATCTGGTCGCCATATTGCGGCCGACGAACGCGCTCTGACTCTTCCACCAAGCCCGCTGCTGTCAGGCCTTCCCGCCGCATAAAGGCGACATAGGCATGCGCCACCGAATTGGCGGGCAGCTTCAACAGTGTTTCATGATCATCCAGCAGCGCCGGCAAATAGCGCTCATTCTCCATCAGGGCGCGGCCCTTATCGCTCGCGCAGAACGCCTTGGCTTGATCAAAAAAGACCTTGGAGGGCAGGCATTCTGCAATATGGAAGACCTGTTCAGTATCTTCCTTATTCGCCACCAATTTGCGAAAATGTCCCATTGCCTTGAAGGGACGAAAACGCAGCTTTTTGCGTTTGGGATCAGTAAATTGAGTCGGAGCCATGTGCCGAAAACTATAATCTGCTGACATTGTTGTCAATAATTTAGCCGGCGCGCAACAATCCCAGCTTCGAAGGCGTGGCTAACCATTGCGCCCGACGCGGCGTGGCCCTAGTTTCCCTCTCATGTCCCTCATCATTCGCACCACGCTCGATGAGCCCGAAACTGGGCAGAGCTTTGTTCCCCACCGCCCGGCCCGCCCGCCGAAATCCGATGGGGGCAAAAAGTTTAAGATCGTCAGCGATTATGAGCCCGCTGGTGACCAGCCAACTGCGATTGCTGAATTGGTTGCAGGCATTGGCCAAGGCGAGAAGGATCAGGTGCTGCTGGGCGTTACGGGCTCTGGCAAAACCTTCACCATGGCCAAAGTGATTGAGGCGGTACAGCGCCCGGCGCTGGTGCTAGCGCCAAATAAGATTCTGGCTGCACAGCTTTATGGGGAGTTCAAGAATTTCTTCCCCGACAATGCGGTCGAATATTTCGTCAGCTATTATGACTATTACCAGCCCGAGGCCTATGTCCCCCGGTCAGACACCTATATCGAGAAAGAAAGCTCGGTTAACGAAGCCATTGACCGGATGCGCCACTCGGCCACGCGCGCGCTGTTAGAGCGCGATGATGTGCTGATCGTCGCCTCCGTCTCCTGCCTTTATGGCATCGGGTCCGTCGAGACCTATTCGGCCATGATCTTTGATCTCAAAAAAGGCCAAACTGTTGATCAGCGTGAGATCGTCAGGAAGCTGGTTGCCCTTCAATATAAGCGCAATGATGCGGCCTTTGCGCGCGGCAATTTCCGGGTGAAGGGCGATAATCTGGAAATTTTCCCCTCGCACTATGAAGACACGGCATGGCGCGTCAGCTTCTTTGGTGATGAGATTGAAGAAATTGTCGAATTTGATCCGCTCACCGGCAAAAAAGTCGCCAGCCTTGATTATGTCCGCGTCTATGCCAACAGCCACTATGTGACGCCCGGCCCCACGCTCAAACAAGCGATGGAGGCTATCAAGTTTGAGCTGCAAGAGCGGCTGAAAGAGCTGGTCGCCGAAGGCAAATTGCTCGAGGCACAGCGGCTAGAACAGCGCACCAATTTTGATCTGGAAATGATCGCTGCCACGGGCTCTTGCGCCGGAATTGAAAATTATTCCCGCTTCCTCACTGGCCGCTTGCCTGGTGAGCCGCCGCCGACTTTGTTTGAATATCTGCCGGAAAATGCGTTGCTATTTGTCGATGAAAGCCATGTGACCATTGGCCAAGTCAATGGCATGGCCCGCGGCGACCACAGGCGGAAATTGACGCTGGCCGAATATGGCTTTCGCCTGCCCAGCTGCATCGATAACCGGCCACTGCGCTTTAACGAATGGGATGCGATGCGCCCGCAAACCACGTATGTCTCGGCCACACCCGGCAATTGGGAAATGGAACAGACAGGCGGCGCCTTTGCCGAACAGGTCATCCGCCCGACGGGCCTGATTGATCCACCCGTCGACATCCGCCCGACCGAAGATCAGGTGCAAGATTGCATCAATGAATGCCGCAAGACGACCGAGGCGGGCTATCGCACGCTCGTCACCACGCTGACCAAACGCATGGCCGAAGACCTGACCGAGTTTATGCACGAAGCAGGCCTCAAAGTCCGCTACATGCACAGCGATGTCGAAACACTGGAGCGTATTGAACTGATCCGCGACCTTCGGCTGGGGGCTTATGATGTGCTGGTGGGCATCAACTTGCTGCGCGAGGGCCTCGATATTCCTGAATGCGGTTTGGTGTGCATTTTGGATGCCGATAAAGAGGGCTTCTTGCGCTCAGAAACGTCCCTCATTCAGACCATTGGCCGTGCTGCGCGCAATGTCGATGGCCGCGTGATCCTCTATGCGGATCGGATGACGGGCAGCATGGAGCGCGCCATTGCCGAGACCGACCGCCGCCGCGCCAAGCAAATGGCCTTTAATGAGGAACATGGCATCACGCCCGAAACTGTGAAGAAGAATATCGGCGACATCATCGCGCATGTTGCCTCGGGCGATCAGGTCACCGTCGAGATTGAAGATGGGCCGCAACACATGGTCGGCCATAATCTGCGCGCTTATATTGAAGAGCTTGAAAAGAAGATGCGCGCCGCCGCTGCCGATCTGGAATTTGAAGAGGCCGGCCGCCTGCGTGATGAAATCCGCGCGCTGGAAGCAACTGAGCTTGGCCTGCCTGCCGACGCGCAAAAAGCCCCCATCATGGGCCGGTCCAATGAAGGTAAACCCGGCACACGCAAGACACGCTTCGGGAAGACACAGCGGCGCTTTGGGCGCTAAACAGACGGCGTGTTTAGCCGATCAGCGCTGCCAATTTGCGATGCGGCGTGGCAGCAAAGGGATTGGCCAGCGTAACGCCACGCCACACAAGAACATCCTGCATATCTTCGCTGAGTAACAGAGCAGCGCCGGCCTCTGCGGCGGCAGACAGGATGAGCGCATCCCAATATTGCAGCTTATGATCCACGACTAGGTCCAAGGCGGCCTTCATCACCGAAGCGCTACTCTCCAGCAATTCGAACGCATCCGCGAATTCGAGCAGCATGGCGCGCGCCTCAGATGCAGGGGTTCCCGCACGCGACAAGACGACAAACAACTCGCCCAAAGTTTGAATGGGGGCAAGCATCGCGGCTTTCCCAGAAAGCCCGGCGATAAGACTGCGAACCGCTGCCACTTTGCGGGCATCCTCTGGATGCCGGATGACCCCGGCCAGATAGGCGAGTATATTTGTATCCAGCGCAATGCGGATCATCGCGAATAGAGATCCTCACGTGACCAAGCCCCAGCCATCCGCTGTGGTTGATCCTCTACAAAGCGGAGAAGCGCATCCAGCTTTTGCGGTTGATCCTTGTCACCAACCGGAATCACGCGCGCCACCGCACGCCCCCGGGACAGAACAACAAAGCTCGCCCCGTCCTGCACATCGCGCAGCAATTCCGAAAAGCCTTGATTGGCCTGTGTCGCCGTGATTGTTCGATCCATTGCCGCAGTCTAGGTTTTACCACTAGATTCTACAAGAGGATTTATTCGCTATCAAATAAGCCGGCCAATTGCTCAATCATCGTGCCGCCCAGTTGTTCGGCATCCATAATCGTGACAGCGCGTTGGTAATAGCGCGTCACATCATGCCCAATGCCAATGGCGCAAAGTTCTACGGGAGAACGGCTTTCAATCCAGCCAATCACTTGGCGCAAATGACGCTCCAGATAAGCGCCATTATTCACGGACAGCGTGGAATCATCCACCGGCGCGCCATCGGAAATGACCATCAAAATCTTGCGATCTTCGGGCCGCGCGATGATGCGGTTATGCGCCCAGAGCAGCGCCTCGCCATCGATATTTTCTTTGAGCAAGCCTTCGCGCATCATCAGCCCCAGCGATTTCTTCGCGCGCCGCCATGGCTCATCCGCTGCCTTGTAGAGAATATGCCGCAAATCATTGAGGCGACCAGGCGTTGCCGGGCGGCCTGCTGCCAGCCAGCTTTCACGGCTCTGCCCACCCTTCCAAGCGCGCGTGGTGAAGCCCAGAATTTCGGTCTTCACGCCACAGCGTTCCAGCGTGCGGGCCAGAATATCCGCACTAATCGCAGCAATAGAAATTGGCCGCCCGCGCATCGATCCTGAATTGTCAATCAGCAGCGTGACGATGGTGTCTTTAAACTCGGTATCGCGCTCAACCTTGTACGACAGCGAGCTGCCTGGAGACACGACAATGCGCGACAGGCGCGCCGCATCAAGCAAACCTTCTTCCTGATCAAAATCCCAGCTGCGGTTTTGCTGCGCCATCAGGCGGCGTTGCAGGCGGTTGGCAAGCTTCGTCACCGCCCCCTGCAAATGCGTCAATTGCTGGTCAAGATAGGCGCGCAGACGCGTCAGCTCATCCTCATCGCACAATTCGGTCGCAGCAATGACTTCATCAAATTCGGTTGTCCAAGCCTGATAATCAAATTGCGGCGGCAGGTCTGACAAGGGGCGGTTGGGGCGCACCGGCATCATGCCCTCTTCGCCATCGTCCCCCGGCTCGCCATCGCCATCCATATCGGCCTCGGCGTCCATTTCTTGTTGGTCGCCGTCTTCGGCTTCGCCCTCGCCCTGTTCGGCGCGCGCGTCCATTTGCGTTTCAGCTTGGCCCTCTTCGGATTGCTGCTGGTCTTGCTCGCCCTCGCCTTGCTGCTCGTCTTCACCCTCATCCGTCGACTCAGTCGGGTCGATATCTTCAGGGTTGGCGGTCAGCTCTAAATCGCGGAGCAGCTTTTGCACCAGTTCCGCATAGGCCCGCTGATCGTGCAGCGTCTCGCCCAGCGCGGCCATCTCTGCGCCGCCTTTTTCTTCAATCCAGCCGCGCACCATATCCAGGCCCGCTTGGGCGGCCAGAGGGGCTGTATCGCCCGTCAGCTTTTCGCGCACCAACAGGCCAATGGCCGTGGGCAAGGGCACTTCGTCAGGCGCTTGGGCGCGGCTGATTGGGTCAGACCGCATCCGCATATCAAGCGCATGGTTCAGGTTCGCGCGGACGCCCTGCATTGCGCGGGCGCCCAGCGCCTCAACGCGGGCCTCTTCAATCGCGTCAAACACAGCGCCAGCAATGGCCTCGCTTGGGCGATTGGCGCGGTGAAGGCTGTCATTATGATGTTTCAGCCGCAGCGCCATGCCATCGGCAAAGCCGCGCGCTTCGGCCACCTGCTCAGCAGGCAAAGATCGGCCCGGCATCGGCACACGAAAATTCTTGCCGGCTTGACTGGGGCTATCCGCGGTAAAGGCAATCTCCACCTCGGGCTCATGCGCAATGGCACGCGCGGTGCCGGTCAGCACTTGCTTAAAAACATCAAGGGGCGATTGATCAGCCATAGCCATCCGTTAGCGACGATTGCAGCGGCAGGGAACCCATCACAAATCCCACAATGGTGAAAAGCGCATCTTGGAAAGAGGAAACTGCCAGAGGGCCTGTAAGCCGGGTTCTGTCCACGCGCCGAAGCGCGATGGGCGACCATTCATCTAGGCGAACCATTGCTGGCCCGCTCAAGCAACCAACCCGGGCGACGGGGAGGAGGACTCCCATATGCCGCCCCTATTCGGTCTTGCTCCCGGTGGGGTTTACCATGCCGCCTCTGTTGCCAGAGGCGCGGTGCGCTCTTACCGCACCCTTTCGCCCTAACCGCGCCGAAGCAACGGCGGTTTGCTTTCTGTGGCACTGTCCCTGGGGTCACCCCCGCCGGGCGTTACCCGGCACCGATCCTCGCTGGAGCCCGGACTTTCCTCCCGCAGGCCGAAACCTGCCGGCGGCCGCCCGGCCCTCTGGCAGGGCATCTTTTAGGCTGGAGGCCGGTCTTGCGCAATCACCGATACATATGGGCTAAATCGGCCACCCACGGAAATCTCCCTTAGGCCCATCCCAAAAGACACAACCAAGTTCAGGAATTTTGGCTATTTCCCCGCGCAACTGCGCCACACGCCCAGCCCAAGGCCCCGCTCCAATTGCCAAGAGCGCAGCCAGTGGATCAGGCGCGGCAAGGGCAGCTGCCACTTTGGGCCAAAGCCCGGCCCCGCCCCGGCCATGGTGCAGCAAGTCAATCAGCACGACACAATAGCTTCCAGACAGTGACGCCAGCGACAATTTCCGCATGGCACACTGCATATGTTGCCGCGCCCTTGCCACCATGTGTGTCACTTGGGTCCGGCGGGCCGATGGGCGCGTGCGCATCCAATGGATAAGCCGAGCCGCGGCCTGCACTTCAGCCGCATCAATTGCGGCAGGATCAGGGTTGAGCCACGCCATCAACGCAGCGGTAGTTGTCGCTTCATCCAGCGGTTGCGGGTGGGCACCCCGCAGGGAAATTCTGCCCTTTTCCAAAATCAAATCTGGGAAATAGCTTTTCGCCTCAGGCAGCGCCAACAATGCACGAACCAAGCAAACAAAATCACCCTCAGCCACATGGGCGGCAAATTGCCCAATGCCAAAGCTAAAGGCCGCCCGATCATAGCTGTTCAGCGCTGTAAACCGCCCACCTTCGCAGGCTATTGTTGGGGCAATCACATAAGCCCAAATGCCTAAGGTTTCTGCATAATCTTCGGCGCGATAGACATCCGCCGCCACCAGCGGCACCCCCGGCACCGCATTGCTCAGCCCCTGCCGCCCCTGATAGCGCACAGACCGCCCTACAAAAAAAGCAGGCTCTTGGCCTGTGCGTGCCCAATAATCTCGGCCACGTTGTTCAATTTGAAAATCCATCGCTGCCCCCGACTCACAGGGCAGGTCTCATGAACCTCAACAGGGGCTGTAGGACAGCGAAATAGGATTTCGCGGCGTAAAATCAGGCGCGTTCAAACACCGCCGCAATCCCTTGTCCGCCGCCAATACACATGGTTTCAAGGCCATAGCGGCCATTGCGGCGGTGCAATTCGCGAACGAGATTGGCAAGAATGCGCCCGCCCGTTGCCCCAATCGGGTGGCCCAGTGAAATGCCCGATCCATTGACGTTAAGGCGGCTCCGATCATCCCAACCCCAGCCCTTCAGCACCGCAAGCACTTGGGGCGCAAAGGCTTCGTTCAATTCCACCAGATCAATATCATCCCAGCTTAAGCCGGTGCGTTTGAACAGCCGCTCAACCGCGGGGACGGGGCCAATGCCCATGCGCGCCGGATCACAGCCCGCTGCCGCCCAGCTGTGGAACCACGCCATCGGCTCAAGACCCAATTCGGCCAGCTTGTCTTCAGCGACCACCAAGCACGCCGCTGCTGCATCATTTTGCTGGCTGGCATTGCCTGCTGTCACAACCCCACCCTCAATCGGGCGGAGCTTACCAAGGCTCTCCAGTGATGCGTCTGGGCGAAAACCTTCATCCTGCACAAAACGGATGGGATCCCCCTTTTTCTGCGGGATCTCAATCGGCACCAGCTCATCCGCAAATTTGCCCTCAGCCCAAGCCGCAGCTGCGCGCTGATGGCTCATCACCGCATAGTCATCGCACTCTTCACGGCTAATGCCATAATCACGCGCCAGATTTTCGGCGGTTTCAATCATGCCCGAAATCACACCAAAGCGCTCAATGGGCTGCGACATGACGCGGCCTCGCGCCAAGCGGTCATGCATCGTGACAGAGCCCGCCCGCGCGCCTTTGCGCATATCGGTCGTGTAATATTCGACATTCGACATGCTCTCGCACCCGCCGGCAATCACCACATCGGCTGCACCCGTCTGGATCATCATCGCGGCATCGACAATGGCTTGCAGGCCCGAGCCGCAGCGTCGATCAAGCGAGTAGCCCGGCACGCTGATCGGGAAATCCGCCCGCAGCAGCGACCAACGCGCAATGCACGGCGCCTCGCCATTGGGATAGCCTTGGGCAAAGATCACATCATCCACACGCGCCGGATCAATGCCCGTGCGCTCGATCAAGGCTTTCAGGACAATGCCGCCCAAATCGCCTGCCGAAAAATCAGACAAGGCCCCCAGATATTTGCCAACCGCCGTCCGGATGGGCGCAACAATGGCAGCACGACGCATGAGCATTCCTCTTCCTCAACTCTGGTCTTTCAATCCCCTGTAGGCTTGGGGAGTAACAGCGCAAGCAGGATCGCGCGGCATTCGCCATCGATAATCCCGTCCATCAATTCTGGCCGAAAGCGTCGCTGAAAGGCGCGGACGGCGGCTGGCCCATCTGTCACATCATAGCCAAAGCGCTCGAGCGCCAGCAAAAAGCCAGCATCAGACCAATGCGGGTCCATCAAATTTTTGGTCGGACGCGGCAGGGCCAAGCGCAACTTGGCAAGTTGGTGCCAAGGAAACAGCTCGCCCGGGTCATCCTTGCGCGCAGGCGCCACATCGCTATGCCCCACAACATTGCCGCGCGTGATGCCATAGCGTGAGACGATTCCGGCGACGAGCCGAATGACTGAGTCAATTTGCACTTGCGGAAAGGGGCGGTACCCAAATTCATGCCCCGGATTGACAATTTCAATCCCAACACTGGCAGAATTTACATCGCTAATGCCGCGCCACCAAGATTTGCCAGCATGCCATGCGCGATTGGATTCATCGACCATGCGGACAATCTGCCCATCTTCCGCCACCACATAATGCGCTGAAACTTTTGCCTCAGGGTCGGCCAGACGATTAATGGCAGAGGCGCCATCAATCATCCCGGTATAGTGCAGCACAACCATCGAGATCGGCAAAGTGCGCGCATCAAAATTGGGCGAAGGCGTGTCGATCATCGCGTCCATCAGCTGCGCTTCGCCTCCCCTGCTTGAGCTGTTCGCAGCGTTACAATGGCAACCCCGGCCAACACAACTCCCCCGCCCGCAATCATAACAGGCGTTAAAGGCGTGCCAAACCAATAGGCCGCTGCCATCACTGAAATAACAGGCGTTGGCAGCGTCAGTGGCACCACAGTGCTTACGGGGTGACGCTGCAACAAGGTGCTCATCGCTCCTTGCCCAATCACCGTTGAGCCCAAAGCCGAAAATAAAATCCAACCCAAGGTCGCAATTGGCAATTGCGACACTGAGGCCATCGCCTCGGGCTCTGCTATCAAAGCAATTGGCAGCAGAACCAGAGTCCCACACAGGCCCACCCATGCGTATATCGTGAGCACGGGCACGCCAATAAGCCGCCGCTGGATGAGCGAACAACAGGCCCAAATGAAGCTGGCAATTGCCGTTAACCCAAGCCCCAACCGCTCATCCGCGGCATGCGGATCAAATACAATCATCACGACCCCAGCAAAGGCCAGCGCCATGCCCGCAATCCGATATTTATGAACCCGCTCCCCCAAGAAAATAATGGCGAGGATCAGCGAGAACGGCGCGCCCAATTGTCCCGCAATGGCAAGCGCGCTGACATTGGTGGATACCGCCATTGAAATATTGACGATAATGTAAAACGCTCCCCCCGCCAGCGCGCCAAGCAAGATAAGTTCGCGCATCTTACCTTCCACAATGCGCAGCGCGGGCAAACAAATCAGCATCACCATCACTTGGCGCAGCCAGGCCGCCGTCAGCGGTTGGACCAAGTCCACGCCCATTTTGACGGCAATGAGGTTCAGCCCCCACATGACGTTCATCGCCACAGCGACGAGAATGTCATATCCGCCAAATTTGGGGTGGGTGTGGGTCGTCATGGCTTTCCCATAAAAGCCTTGCGCCAAGATGCAAAGCCAAGTGGCGCATGCGCGCTACCCATGGATCAACGCACCCAACATCAAATGGCCCGGATCGTCGGCTGACACTTGGAGCCGCCCTTGATAGCTGGTGGCCATGGCCCGCACCAAAAGTGCAGGGCCCAGTCGAGGGGCCAACGCTCCTGCATGTGGCGGCATGCCCAACAATATTTGACGAATGGCATCGTCCAGCTTCGTTTGACCGCCGCTGGCACGCACCACAATTTCAGTTCGGCCCGGCACAGTTTCTGCGCCAATATCCAATTGCCCCCCACGCACCAACGCATCGCCCGCAATCAAAGCCAAATTGAGCATCATTTTAACAGCCGGTTTTGACAGGGCCGGCTCGGCCACCATCCAGCCCAGCTCGACACGGCCATTAACCGCAAAAATGCCTTCCAAGGCATCTCGGGCCTCATCACTGTCCACCACATCACCCAAACCGCCCGCCGCCCCAAATGCCAGCCGGAAAAATTTGAGCTTCGCGACTGTCGCCCGCGTACTCCCGCCCAGCAGGTCCAAACATTGTTGGCGCCGCTCCGGATCGGTTTCTTGCGATAGCAGCTCTAGCCCGTTGCTCAGCGCGGAAACGGGGCTCAACATATCATGACACAAGCGCGCGCATAAAAGGCTCGCAAAATCGACAGCATCGATCTTCATTACGCATACTCCGCATGGCCAAAA
>JAGWVG010000259.1 GCA_018970965.1 Alphaproteobacteria bacterium
ATCTCCCTTGATCAGCAGCGATGTGCCGCCGCCCAGAATCTGGGCATTGGTGATAGCGAGAAAATTGCTCATGCCATGCCCCTCCGGTTGCGGGTAAGGACATCGAGGCACGCCATGCGGACCGCAACCCCCATTTCGACCTGTTCGGCAATGACAGAGCGGTTAACATCATCCGCCACATCGCTTGCAATTTCAACGCCGCGGTTCATCGGGCCGGGGTGCATAACCAATGCATCAGGCTTCGCGCGCTTTAGTCGCTCATAGGTAAGCCCATATAGCGCGTGATATTCGCGGAGAGACGGGATGAAGCCGCCTTCCATCCGTTCGGTTTGGAGGCGCAGCATCATGACAACGTCGGCGCCATCAAGCCCCTCATCCATATCAGTAAAGGAGGTCACCCCCATCTGCTCAATGCCCGGCGGCATCAATGTGGCCGGGGCGATGACGCGAACATCTGCCGCCAATGAGGTGAGCGCCAAAATGTTGGATCGGGCAACGCGGCTGTGCAGCACATCGCCGCAAATGGCGACTTTCAGTCCTTGAAATTGGCCTTTGCGGCGGCGGATGGTGAGCGCATCGAGCAAGGCTTGGGTCGGGTGCTCATGCCGTCCATCGCCTGCATTCAGCACAGGGCAATCCACCTTATCCGCAATTAGGGCCACCGCGCCTGATGAGGCGTGGCGGATAACAATTACGTCCGCGCGCATGGCATTGAGCGTAATCGCGGTATCAATCAGCGTTTCGCCCTTTTTTACGCTTGAGGTGGCCGCGTGCATATTCACCACATCGGCACCCAATCTTTTGCCCGCAATTTCAAAGGACAAAAGCGTGCGCGTGGAATTTTCAAAAAAGGCGTTGATTTGGGTGAGGCCCGCCAGACGATCATCATGTTTTGTCAGCGAGCGGTTGAGGGCGACCCATTGCTCGGCCTCATCCAGCAAAAACAGAATTTCGTGCGGCTGCAAGCCAGCGATGCCGAGCAAATGTCGGTGCGGGAAGAGCGAAGATGTCATTAAAGCCCAGCCCTAGCCGCGTCCCCCCATGGCGGTCAAGCGCTACCCCATTTTTTGCGCACCAAGAACAATGCGCCAAAGCCCAAAGCGACGAGCAAGCTCATCCATAATTGGCTGGCCAGGTCGGGCGAGAGACCCATGAAAATGAGGATCGCCGCCATTGCCGCCACGGCCAATATTGTGCCGAAGGGGTGGAACCACATACGGATTTGCAAACGCTCTGGCGCTTCTGCCTCATATTTGCGGCGCAAGCGCAACTGCGCGCCGGCAACCATCAGGTAGAGGAGGATCATCGTCACGCCGGAGGAATTGAGAAGGAAGCTAAACACCTGATCAGGTGAAAGCCGTTCTGCGGCGAGGGCGCCATAGCTGAACAATGAGGCCACAAGGATTGCGCGGGCCGGCACTTTGCGGCTGTTCACTTGCACCAGCCATTGCGGGGCATCGCCATATTTGGCGAGGCCAAAAAGCGCGCGTGAAGTCACGTAAAGCCCAGAGTTGAGGCACGAGAGAACGGCGATCAGAACAACCGCGTTCATAATGACATCCGCACCGGGATAGCCCATCGTCTTAAGCGCGGTTGCAAAAGGCGAGATGCCGGGGACGATGCTGGTCCACGGCACAATTGCGGTGATGAGCAGGATCGAAAAAATATAAAACACCAAAATGCGGCCGGATACCGAAACTGTCATCCGCGAGATGACCTTGGCGGGCTCTTCCGATTCCGCGGCAGCAATGGTCGCAATTTCTGCGCCGCACAGCGAGAAGATGGTGGCTGTCGCCCCGGCAAGGACAATCTGCCAGCCTTTGGGCGCAAAGCCGCCATGGGCTGTCAGGTTTGAGAAAGTCGATCCGCTGGGTGACGTAATGCCAAAGGCAAAAGCGGCGGTCAGTAAAATAAATACCAAGATTGCCGCGACTTTGAGCGACGAAAACCAAAACTCAAACTCGCCATAAGAGCGCGCAGACAGCAGGTTTACGCCCGTCAGCAGTGCCATTAGCGCAACCCCGACGCCCCAAACGGGCAGTTGGGGGAACCAATCTGAAATAATCTTGGCTCCGGCAATCGCCTCAATGGCAACCACCACCACCCAGAAATACCAATAAAGCCAGCCCGATAAAAAGCCTGCCATATGCCCCAGCCCCACGCGGGCAAATTCTGGAAAGGTCTGCACACCTGGCACAGCAATTGCCATTTCGGACAACATCCGCATGACCAAAATAATAATGGCCCCTGCCAACGCATATGAGAGGACGGCAGCAGGCCCGACAGTGTTGATGACTGTGGACGAGCCAACAAATAGCCCTGCACCAATAATGCCGCCAATCGCAATCATCGAAACATGTCGCGATTTTAGGCTGCGGCTGAGTTCCGCGCCGCCGCCCATGTTGCTGGCCACGGCCTCTGCAATTTTGGTCATGACAATCCCCCCATGGCAAGCGCGTCTATGGCGCCTTGTAAAATATATGCTGCCGCCGCGGAATCGACGCGTTCTGCACGTTTGGCGCGGGACATGTCGGCCGCGATCATTGCGCGCTCTACGGCCTGTGTCGACCAGCGCTCGTCCCATAAAAAGATAGGGAGGCCAAGCTCTTCCATATTCCGCGCAAAAGCGCGTGTGGATTGGGTGCGGGGGCTA
>JAGWVG010000017.1 GCA_018970965.1 Alphaproteobacteria bacterium
CCTCGATTGGGAAAATGACCCCTGGCATGCCCTGACCAACACACTCAAAGAGCTGACTGAGCGTAAGGGGAAAGCGCTGTTCTTGCCCCTGCGTCAGGCGCTCACGGGCCAAGACCATGGGCCAGATATGAAGGCGCTGCTGCCAATCATTGGGAAAGAACGCGCCATCGCCCGGTTGCGCGCTGCGATCAGCTGAGATGTGGTCGGGCTAGCGCATTTGTGATTCCCGGCCTATCTTGCCGTATATGCGTGTGTTTCCTCGTCCCGCCAGTCCCAAGGCCGCAGTGCGTGATCTGATCACCTTTGTGCGGACACGGCAGCGCCATCAATTTGGTTTTGCCCTGCTTTCAGCGATCATCCCGCTGTTTTTCATTGCGCTCTTCTATTTGGATCAGGTGCCGATGGAGTATCGGCCGCCCAAGATCATCTATGTCGAAAAGCTTGACCCTAAGCGGAGCGATGCTGAAATCATCGCCCAGCAGAAGATCGACAAAAAGAAGCGCGATGCCGAAGAGGCAGAACGGCAAAAGATTTTGGAAGCCAATCGCCGCCCCTTCAAAGAACTTGATAAAAAGCTGGATGACTGGGGCCTGTGACGCTGGCTGCTGACAGACGCTTTATGGCGGCGGCCATTGCGCTGTCAGAACGCGGGCGGGCGCAAACAGGCGCAAACCCCAATGTTGGGTGCCTGATTGTGCAACACAGTCATGTGATTGGCCGTGGCTGGACTCAGCTTAATGGGCGCCCCCATGCCGAGGCTATGGCCTTGGCGCAGGCTGGCGACGCAGCGAAAGGCGCGACGGCCTATGTTACGCTGGAACCTTGTGCACATGAAAGTGCGCGGGGGCCGACATGCGCAGACAGCCTGATCGCCTCGGGCATCGCGCGGGTTGTCATCGCGCTGACCGATCCTGATCCCCGCACCAATGGCGCGGGCATCGCTCGGCTGCAGGCCGCAGGTATAGACGTTGAATTAGGGCTGGGTGCAGAAGCTGCTCGGCGGGCGATGGCGGGCTGGTTGATGCTGCAGCAGCATGGCCGTCCGCTGGTGACGTTGAAGCTTGCGACCTCGCTAGACGGATGCATCGCGCTGGACAATGGCGAGAGCCAATGGATCACCAGTGAGGCGGCCCGCGCGCATGGGCATTTGGAACGCGCACGAAGCAACATGATTTTGGTGGGTCGCGGTACAGTAGATGCAGATGCGCCCCGGCTGGATGTTCGGCTGGCGGGGCTTGAGGCCCGATCCCCTCTGCGCGCTGTGCTGACACGCAGGGCAGCACCCGAAGGGTGGCAGGCGTTTAAGTCCCCTGAAGACATTTGCACCCGCGCGGATGCTCAATATCTGATGGTGGAAGGCGGCGCAGAAACGGCAAGCGCCTTTCTAACAGCGGGGCTGGTGGATCGGCTGCTAATCTATCGTGCGCCCATTCTCATTGGGCGGGGCAAAGCGTGTCTCGCTGATATTGGTTTGCATCGCTTGGCAGATGCCCATGGGCAATGGCAGCTGGTAGATCGTCGCCCGCTTGGCAAGGATCAGTTTGAGCTTTACGAGCGAGCCTGAAAAGAGGCGCATCATGTTTACGGGCATCATCACAGATATTGGCACAATCACGCAAGTGGACCAGCGCGGCGATCTCCGGCTGGTCATCCGCTGCGGCTATGACATGGCTGGAGTTGATCTGGGCGCATCAATTGCCTGTTCAGGCGTCTGCCTGACAGTGGTGGATAAGGGCGCCGACTGGTTTGCCATTGATGCTTCTGCAGAGACAATTTCCAAAACAGCGGCGGGCATGTGGACCCAAGGCCGCCGGTTGAATTTGGAACGCGCCCTGAAAATTGGCGATGAACTGGGGGGTCATATTGTGACCGGCCATGTCGATGGCGTCGGCACTGTGGCATCCATCACGCCCGAGGGAGATTCGCACCGCGTGATGATCACTGTGGGGGCAGGCATTGCGCCTTTTATCGCTGCCAAAGGCTCAGTCACAGTTGATGGCGTGTCGCTGACAGTCAACAGCGTGGCGGATAATGCCGATGGCAGCGCGACCTTTGGCCTCAACATCATCCCACATACATGGACCGTGACAGCCTTGGGTGATCTGGCGATCGGTCAGGCGGTCAATATCGAGATTGATGTCCTCGCCCGCTACCTAGCGCGGATGCAAGAGCGGCTGTCCGCCTAAATCCCTGCGGGCAGATGACCGGCTGGGAAGAGAACGCGGCTCAATCCAGATCGATGGTTTTAAGCCATGCCTTCACGCTTGGCCCAATATCGGGACGCGCGAGCGCCAAGGCGATATTGGCAGTAATGAAGCCCGCCTTATCCCCGCAATCATAGCGATCGCCATCAAAGGTGACAGCATGGAAAGGCTGTTTGCCAATCATCTGCGCCATCGCATCGGTCAGCTGGATTTCACCGCCGGCGCCTTTTTCCTGCGCTTCCAAGACGCGCATAACATCTGGCTGGAGGATATAGCGGCCAGAAATGATGAGGTTGGAGGGTGCGTCTTCCACTTTGGGCTTTTCAACCAAGCCTTTAACTTCGGTAATATTGCCTTGCACCGCACCCGGCGCGATCACGCCATAGCTTGAGACTTTATCGTGCGGCACTTCCAGCACTGAGATAAGATTACCGCCCACCTGATCATAGGCATCCACCATTTGCTTCATGCAGCCGGGGGTTCCGACCATGAATTCATCCGGCAGAAAAATCGCAAAGGGCTCATCGCCAATAATATCGCGCGCGCACCAAATGGCGTGGCCCAAGCCCAAAGGCTCTTGCTGGCGCACATAGGCGCAATTGCCCGGGCCAAGCCGCGTGGGTTCGAGCACCGACAGGTCTTTGCCCCGGTCGCTCATCGTGCGTTCCAGCTCAAAGGCAATGTCGAAATGGTCTTCAATCGCGCTTTTGCCACGACCGGTGACGAAGATCATCTGCTCAATGCCAGCCTCGCGGGCTTCATCCACCGCATATTGGATCAGCGGACGATCAACGACCGGCAGCATTTCCTTGGGCATAGCCTTGGTCGCGGGCAGGAAGCGTGTGCCCAGCCCCGCCACAGGAAATACCGCTTTTCTGACTTTCTGCATAACATCCCTCGTCACAGTCGCTTCGCCTTTAACAGCGCGGCTCTGCCAAGGGGAAGCCTTGACACAGATTTAATCGAAGCCATGATAGAACAAATGGTGAACATAGTTGATTCGCATCCTTCGCTTGCTGGGCTTAAACGCCAGATTGCAGCTCTTACCCCCTCTGCTTGGGCAGAGGGGCGCAGCCGTGTGTCTTTTGGACTGGATCCGTTGGATGGTCGGCTGGAAGGGGGCCTGGCCCGCGGCGCTGTGCATGAGGTGCTGCCCCGCGCCGAAGGGGATTGGGCCAGCGCTTCCGCCTTTGCGCTGATTGTCGCGCGCCGCGCGGCAGAAAATAGCGGCAAAATCCTTTGGCTTTCCAGTGATGCCCAACGCCGCCGCTATGGCACCCCTTATGGTCCGGGCCTCGCGGAATTGGGGGTGGATCCAGATCAAATTATTCTGGTGTACGCCCCCGATGATTTGGCCTGCCTGAAAGCGGCAGCAGATAGCTTGGCCTGTACGGGGCTCGCAGCGCTTATCCTGGATATGGGGGCAACCCAGCGGCTCGACCTGACTGCCAGCCGCCGCTTGGCACTGGCCGCAGAACGATCGGGCGTGACCGCACTGTTGCTACGCCCGCCTGCCAGCATTTTGGCAAGTGCCGCTGCCTCACGCTGGCAAGTGGCCGCCGCCCCTTCTGCGCCCTTGCCGGGCAATGCGCCCGGCCGTTTGACGCTGTCCATCGCGCTGCTGCGGCACCGGGGCGGGGCAACGCCTTTTGACATGGTGGTGGAGTGGAATAATGAGTACCGACGAGTCTGCGAACCGACGTTATTGCGCGATCTTCCTGCCCCTCATCAGCGCCGACAAATGGTTGCGTGATCACCCCGGCCAATTGGGGCCACGCGCCTTTGTGGCGCGCGATAAAGGGGCCATGCGCATCATGGCCGTCGATGAATTGGCCGAGGCGCTGGGGATCGCACCGGGCATGGCGCTGGCTGATGCGCGCGCGCGCCTGCCTGACCTGCAAACCACGCCTTATGATCCCGCAAGCGACGCACGCTGGCTGGAAGAATTGGCAGACAGCTGCGATCGCTTCACGCCTTCGGTCGCGGTAGACCCTCCCGATGGGCTGACGCTCGACATTACCGGCTGTGCGCATCTGTGGGGCGGCGAGGCCGGGCTGATGAGTGCGCTTGCCGCGCATCTTGTTCAACTGGGGCTGACGCTGCGTCTCGCGCTGGCGGAAACGCCGGATAAGGCACGCGCGCTCGCCCGCTATGGGGGAGAAATGCTGCGCGTGGGGCGCAAGCTTTCGCCACGCAATCTCAACGAAGCCGGGTTGGGCTATCAGAGCCAGCCGCGCCAGACATCCCTCCAAGATGCCAGAACGCCACGCGATGTGATGGATTTACCCATCCACGCGCTGGGCATGCCCGATGAGAAAATAACGGCGCTGCGGCGTGCAGGCCTGCGGACCTTGGGGGATTTGGCCGTGCGCCCGCGTGCACCCTTGGCGGCACGTTTTGGTAAAGCGATGGTCGCGCAATTGGCGCGCATTTTGGGGGAAGAAGATGTGCGTATTACCCCCCGCCGCGTGCCGCCCGATATTTCGGTCGTCCATCGCTTTGCCGACCCCATTGGCCATAGCGATACCATAAGCGCCACACTGCAGAGCCTTGCGACTGCAGCTGTGCAGCAGCTGGCGCAGCGCGGCAAAGGCGGGCGGGCCTTTGCACTGATGCTGTTCCGCAGCGATGGGCAGGTGCAGCGCCTCTCCATTGGCACGGGCCAAGCGACGCGTGACCCCAATCTTGTCCTCCGGCTGTTTCAAGAGCGGATTGAGACTTTGGCCGACCCGCTGGACCCGGGTTTTGGCTATGATCTCATCCGCCTCGATATTGCAGAGACGGAGCCGCTGGAGGCGGACCAACTGGGCCTGGGGGAGCGCGACACCCCAGACCGGGCGCTCAATCTGCTGACTGACCGGCTGAGCGTGCGGCTGGAGGCAGGGCGCGTGCGCCGCTTTGCGGCGGCCGATAGCCATATTCCCGAATGCGCAGGCTTTACGGTGCCAGCCGCACACCCGCTATTACCACTGGCACACCACGCCCCCGTTTCGGGCGAGCCGCCTTTGCGTCCGCTGCACTTGATGGATCCGCCGCAAATTGTGCAGGTGATTGCCGAAGTGCCCGATGGCCCGCCGCGGCGCTTTCGCTGGCGGCGGCAGGTGCATGACATCACAGCCTATGAAGGGCCAGAGCGCCTGTCCGCGGAATGGTGGAAGCGCCGCGATGGCGCGGGGCTGACGCGCGATTATTATCGCGTAGAAGATCATGCGGGCCGCCGCTTCTGGCTGTTCCGTCACGGCCTTTATGGGCGGGAGAAAGACAGTCCTGACTGGTATCTCCATGGCCTATTTGGATGAGGGCTATGCCGAACTGGCAGCGGCGACGCATTTTTCATTTTTGCGGGGCGCCTCCTCCCCCGCCGACATGGTGGTGCGCGCGCTGGATTTGGGACTGGCGGGGCTTGGCATTGCAGACAGAAACAGCGTGGCCGGCGTGGTGCGTGCCTGGCGCGCCCTGCGCGAGACGCGCGAAGCAGGGGATGCACGGCGCTTCCATCTTGTGGTGGGGGCTCGGCTCGTCTTCGCCGATGGCACGCCCGATATCATCGCCTATCCGTGCAACCGGCAGGGCTGGGGGCGGCTGACCCGGCTGCTCAGCACGGGAAATTTGCGGACGACCAAGGGCGATTGTCAGTTATACTTTGGCGATCTGGCAGAGGCCTGTGCCGATATGGCGCTCATCCTGCTGCCCAGCGATGCGCCGCACGCCGCGGCTGCGCCCGCGCCGCTTCTGCTTGCCGGATCTGGCCCGCCGGATCTAGCCGCCCTGGTGCGTTTCTTGCGCAATCGCACGCCGCATATTTGGATTGGCGCAGCCCTCCACCGCACCGGGCGCGACCGGCGCAAGCTTTCCAGTCTGAAGGCACTATCAGCGCAAAGCGGCGCCCCCCTTCTCGCCGTGAATGACGCGTTATTCGCAACCGCCCAAGACAGGCCTTTGCAAGATATTGTCACCTGTATTCGCAAAGGGGTGCGGATTGACGAAGCCGGGCGGCTTTTGGCCCCCAATGCCGAACGCCATTTGAAAAGCCCGGCAGAGATGGCGCGCCTCTTTGCCGATGCGCCCGAGGCGCTGGCAGAGAGCCGCCGCGTGTTGGATGTGATCCGCTTTGATTTGGGCCATTTGTCTTATGATTACCCACATGAGCCCGTGCCCAACGGCTATAGCCCGCAAGCCTGGCTGGAAGAGCTGGTGGCGCAGAAAGTGCAAATGCGCTGGCCCGAGGGGGCGCCCAGGGATTTGCAGGATCTACTCACAGAAGAGCTGCAGATTATCGGCAAGCTTAATTATGCCGCCTATTTTTTGACCGTGCATGATATTGTGCAATTTGCGCAAAGCCGGGGCATTTTGTGCCAAGGCCGGGGCTCTGCCGCCAATTCCGCCGTGTGCTTTGTATTGGGGATTACAGCGGTCGATCCGGCGCGCCACAAGCTGCTCTTTTCACGCTTCATTTCAGAAGAGCGGCGCGAGCCACCCGATATCGATGTCGATTTTGAGCATGAGCGCCGCGAAGAGGTGATGCAGTATATTTATGCGCGCTATGGCCGCCACCGCGCGGGCATTGTGGCAACAGTGATTCAATATCGCCCGCGCAGCGCGGTGCGCGACGTGGGCAAGGCGCTGGGGCTGACTGAGGATGTGACACAGCGCCTCTCCTCCACCATTTGGGGCAGCCATGCCACCAAGGTGGATGCGCGGCGCTTTGAAGAAACGGGGTTTGATCCCGACAATCCCGAAATTGCCCGGCTCAACCATTTTGTGCAGCAGCTTTTAGGGTTCCCGCGGCATTTGTCGCAGCATGTCGGCGGCTTTGTACTCACAGAAGACCGGCTCGATGAAACGGTGCCCGTGCATAATGCCGCGATGGCCAACCGCACCTTCATTGAATGGGATAAAGACGATATTGATGCGCTGGGGCTAATGAAAGTGGATGTGCTGGCACTGGGTATGCTCAGCTGCATCCGCAAAGCCTTTACCATGATGGACGATTTACGCGCCGCCCAAGGCGTATCGGCCCCACCGCTGGCGCTTGCCACGCTGCCTGATGAGGATGACGGCGTGTTTGATATGCTGTGTCGGGGCGACAGCATTGGTGTGTTTCAGGTCGAAAGCCGGGCGCAGATGAACATGCTGCCGCGCATGCGACCGCGTTGTTTTTATGATCTGGCCATTCAAGTCGCCATTGTCCGGCCCGGCCCGATACAGGGTGATATGGTCCACCCTTATTTGCGGCGGCGGCAAGGGCGTGAGGCCGTGGACTTTCCATCTCCCGCCGCGCCGCATAACCCAAATGAGCTGCGCGATGTTTTGGGCAAAACGCTGGGCGTGCCCCTATTTCAAGAACAGGCGATGAAGCTGGCCATTGTTGCGGCCAATTTCACTCCCGGCGAGGCCAACCAGCTGCGCCGCGCGATGGCCACCTTCCGCAATTTGGGGACGATCAACGCCTTTCGCGATAAGCTCGTCACCGGCATGGTCGCGCGCGGTTATGAGGCGGAATTTGCTGAGCGTTGTTTTCGGCAGATTGAAGGCTTTGGCTCTTATGGCTTTCCCGAAAGCCATGCGATTGCCTTTGCCCGGCTGGTTTGGGTGTCGGCTTGGATCAAGCATCATGCCCCTGCTGTATTTGCCGCCGCGCTGCTCAATTCGCAGCCCATGGGCTTTTACGCACCCGCCCAAATTATCCGCGATGCGCGTGACCATGGGGTGCCCGTCCACCCCGTGGATGTGAATGCAAGCAATTGGGACAATCAGGTTTTTATGGAAAAGGGGCGCGCGCAGCTGCGGCTGGGCTTTCGCCAAATTACGGGCTTTCGAGAGGAATGGGCACAGGCCATTGGGGCTGCCCGGCCTTTTGCCAGTTTGGAAGATTTGGCGCGGCGGGCTGGCTTGCCGCCACAGGCGGTGCAGCTGTTGGCAGATGCAGATGCCTGTGGATCGCTAAACTTGCCGCGCCGCGCCGCCTTATGGGAAGCCCGGCGCATTCCCGCGGCAGAATTGCCGCTATTTGCCGCCGCCCAAGCGCGCGAACTGGCTGCCGAGCCTGATATGGCGTTACCCGATATGAGCTTGGGTGAAGATGTCGCCGCAGATTATCATCTATTGCGCCTCTCGCTTAAAGCGCACCCAATGGCTTTGCTCCGTCCCATATTTGCGCAAGAGGCCATCCTCTCTTGCCAAGATGTGCTGCGCGCCAAAGCAGGCACGCGCGTTAAATTGGCAGGGTTGGTTCTGGTCCGCCAACGCCCTGGCAAAGGCAATGCAATTTTCATTACCTTGGAAGATGAAACTGGCGTCGCCAATATCATCCTCTGGGCACGCAGCTTTGAGGCGCAGCGCCGCGCCGTGATGGCCGCGCGGCTGATGGAGGTGCAAGGCGAGGTGCAGCGAAGCCCAGAAGGCATTGTCCATCTGCTGGCGCATCGCATTATAGATCGCAACGCCGTGCTGGCCTATTTGTCAGACCAACATCCAGTGACGCCCGACATTGCGCGCGCCGATGAAGCGTTGAAACCCGTTTACCCGCGCATGGGCCATCCGCGCAATGTGCGGATATTGCCTAAATCACGCGATTTTCATTGAAGGGGACGCTGCTGTTCCCGCCGGGCGATCCAATAAAGCGGCAAGCCCGCGAACATCAGCACCACACTAAGCCCACTGGCCTCAAACCCAGCCCCCCACAAGGCCCACACGCCATAAGCGAGCCCCGCCAGTGCCGTTGGCATTGCAATGCGCCGCTTAAGGGCCACCAGCGTGCACGCCAGATACAACCAGAGCGTGACCGATGTCGTGAGCAGCGCCATGAAGGTGAACAGCCCCGCCATGGATCGGCTAGAATTGGCCCAGACCAGCAAGGTCGCGAAAACACTGGCAACAAGCACCGCGCGCACGGGCACGCCATTGGCCGCTGCCTTGCCAAACCAGCGGGGCATTAACTGGCGTTGCGCCATCTCATAAGGCAATTCGCCTTGCACCAAAATCCAACCATTCACCGCACCAATCGCGCTGATCGTAGCGAATAGGCCAACAAGCGCGGCGGGCCCGGCGGACCAAAAGGTCGCGACAAACAGCTCAAAGGGCGCATTGGATTGAGCAACGCCCTCCGCCGGAAGCATGAGCGCAATGCCCGAACAGACAATCAGGTAAATCACGCCACAGATGAGCGCGCCCACCACGGTTGCGCGCGGCACATTGCGCGCCGGGTCGGCAATGCGTCCCGACGCCGCACAGGCCGCCTCAAAGCCGACCATCGCCCAAAGCGTTATGGCCGCCGCCTGATTGATGCGCGACAAAGACAGCCCTTCTGCGGGAAAAGGCGCAATCACACCGCTGCCCTGCCGCCCCAACACAAGCGCAATCAGCACCGCCACCACAACCAGCGGCAATAGCTTCAGAATCGTCGTGATCAGTTGAAAACTGCCCGCCGCGCGCGTGCCAATCAAATTGACCAGCGTCAGCGACCAGATGACACCCGTTGCCGCCACAGCTGGATGAATGCCCAAAGCCGGGAAAAAGCTGGACCCATAAGACACAGCGCCAATAGAGATGGTTGCCGTTGCCGCCCAAACCGAGACCCAATAGCTAAAGCCAATCAGAAATCCGGCAACGGGCCCAAAGCTGCGGGCGACCAATTCTGCTGGGCCAATTTGACCAGGTCCAGCCGCTGTCAGCCGGGCAATGACGTGCGCCAAGCACAGCGCCCCGGCAATCGTCACGGCCCAACCCGCAACCGCATTCCAACCGAACGGGGCAAGGCTGGCAGGCAGCAAGAACACGCCCGAGCCAATCATACCGCCCGTCACGAGCGCAATGGACATCCACAGCCCAAGCTTTGCGGGCCGGTTATCCTCCATCATGGGTGCTGTCTCGGCGCAAATTTGGGGGGCGGATGCGTCCATTATCCCCCATCCTGCCAATGCCCGGCTCAATTCTCAAGCAACGCCTGAGGGAATTGAGCCGGGAAAAGGGTTTTAGAACTTCGTCCCGAAGCGCAGGCCAATGGTACGCGGCATCACCGGCACGATATTGACGCGAGTGCACTGGCCGCAATTGACGAAGCGTGACAATTCGCCCCGCTGGTCAAAGGCGTTGTTCAAGAACAGCTCAGCCGAGAAGTTGCTCCAATCATAACCGACCGTGAAGTCGGCCGTGGTCGTTGCTTTGATGCGACCCAGAATTTCGGCATAGCTTGTGCGAATATCCGAAAGCGCCGACCCCTGATAGGCCAGCGAGCCTTGGACATGCGCCTTACCTGCCCCCAGATCATATTCATAACGCGCCGTCGCACTGCCCTTGAACTTGGGCGTAATTGGCAAACGCGTCCCCTTGGCGGCTGAAATGTCCGAACCCGCACATGTCGGGCTGATGTCGGACGCGCCAGAACACAGATTCTGCCGCAGCTTTGCATCCGTATAGGCGGCGGCGGCCGACAGCGAGAGGCCATTGGCAGCATTATAGCTCATGTCGAGCTCAATACCGCGAATGCGCGCACTCGGGCCATTTTGAATCTGCGTGAAGCTATTTTCACCCAAGAAGGAATATTGGAACTTATTCCAATCCTGCCAGTAAATCGCGCCGTTCAGCCGCATCCGCGGGGCCGGTGTGATCTTCCAGCCAAATTCATAGTTGGTCAGGAAGTCTGCCGCATAAGGCGGAATGCTGGCACGGCGGTTAATGCCGCCCGGGCGGAAACCGCGAGACCAGGTGGCATAGGCCATCAGATCATCACTGGGCTTCCACGTCATGGTCAGGCGATGGATAAAGCCCGTATCCTTGGTCGCTTTGGGCACAACGCTGCCATTTAGCGGCGTCCCCAAATTGGTGCAGAAGGTGCCCGGTACAATGCCTGGTGCCAATACGGTGGATTTGCCCTGCAGCTGGGCATCCCGCAATGTCAGACCACCTGTGGTGTAGCAGCCAGCGACCCCGGTGCGCGAGCTGCCAGCAGCATTAGGCGGCGGGTTGTTGCTGCCGCCCTGCACATAGGCAGGATCACGACCAAAGCCGAAAAAGCCAATGAGGCTGTTATCATATTTATACAGGCGGCCACCCGCCGTCAGCGTCAGCGTTGGCGCAATGTCGAACGAGGCTTCGCCAAAGGCCGCATAGTCGCGGTCAACGCGATTTTGCAGCGTCAGCCACAAGGTGCCCGGGCGACCATTGACCGACAATTTGGGAGCCAAGCCATACACTTCATAATCTTGGAAAATGCGATTGCTCTGACGCTGATAAAACAGGCCAGCCTGAACACGCAGGCGGTTTTCCTGCGGAGAGGCAATGCGCAGTTCTTGACTCATTTTGCGGAAATGGTCGCTGCCTGCAATATATTGACGCGGGTCAATCGTCTTACCCGCAGCGTCTTGATAATAGAAACATCCGGCAAGGCCGCTGCACACCAGCTGACCATTGTCCGAATAATTTGCATAAAGTGCGTCATAGGCTTCAGCGTAATCGGTATAATCGCTGAACGACTTGGTCTTGCGATCCATATACGCGCCGGCATAGGTCAAATCCCAATTGCCGATCTTTCCCTCAATCGTCATCGCTGCCTGGATGAAGCGATCTTTGCGATATTCTTCCGAGAAGCGGTTGATCTTGAGATCACCCACACTCGCGTCATAGCCAAAGCTGCCTTTATTCTTGCTGCTCTGGACCAGCACGGCTGGCGTGGCAGTCCAATTATCGTCCAATTCAATTTTCAGAGCAGCGCGGCCGCCAACAACATCGCGGCGGTTGATATTGTTGCGAACATAAGGCGCGTTATTCACCTTGATGCCGGGCTGGTTGCCAATCAGGGCACCTGCACTGTTCACAATCGCCGGGCCCAAGAAGCTGCGGCTGGCAGCCACGTTATCAATATAACCGGCATCTTTTTCGTACCAACCCACAACACGCAACGCCATATGATCGTTAAGCGGCGTATTGATCATGCCTTCCAGCGTGCCGCCCATGCCCCCATGCGTCACATGGTTGACTGACGCATCCACACGGCCTTCAAACTTATCGAGATCCGGCTTGTTTGAAATGATGCGAATGGTGCCTGCTTGCGACGATGCGCCATAGAGCGTGCCTTGCGGGCCCGAGAGCGATTCGATGCGGGCAACGTCGTAGATATGAACGTCAAGCGTGCCACCAATGGTGGTGACAGGCTGCTCGTCTAGATACACGCCAACCGAGGGCAGGGAGCCAGAGTGGTTGCCATCACCGCCCGATGCAACGCCGCGCATATAGACCGTGGTTGAACCCGGTTGCGAGGTCTGGAACGAAACCGAGGCGAGCTGCTTGGTGTAGGAGTTGAAATCTGTGATGCCCAGCTGATCGAGCTTCTTGGTCGACAGCGCTTGAATGCTGATCGGCACATTCTGAAGGCTCTCTTCGCGCTTCTGCGCGGTGACGATGATATCGTCATTGGCATCTTCAGCTGGCTCTTGCGCATAGGCTATAGCCGGAACAAGCATGGAGCTGCCCAACAGAGCGGCAACCATCGCACGATGCGAACGGGCAAACAGCATAAATTCTCCCCACTAATATTTGGCGCCAGCATGTGCGCCTTGGGACTCGCGGTCAATTGCAACCCGTAAATTATAGCCAAAATGACCAGATTAAGCCGCGCAGCTAGTGCAGAAATGCCACAGTCTGCGCAATTATATTTCACTGATGGCCGGGTAATGCGTCAAAACAGGCCCAAGCGCGGCCTCCAATTCCCCCAACCACGGAGCAAAGTGCGTCCACTGATCCATGCCATCGCGGAAGATTGGGCGGCGCACCTGTTCTGAGCTGGCCGTGCGCACAGCCCGATCATTCTCCCAAAAGCGCAGGCACGCATCTTCAAATGGCAGGCCAAGCACATCAAGCAGACGGCGGATTTCACCATCGCTATCGTCCACCATGTTTTCATGGAAAACGCGCACGATGCGGCCCGGCAAAACCTGATCAAAATGCGCCATCAGCGTCACATAATCGCGGTAGTAAAGGCCAATGTCCGTGAGGCCATAAGTGAAGGATTGGCCGCGCGCGAAATGCTGTTTGAAGTTGGAAAAACAACAGGCCA
>JAGWVG010000260.1 GCA_018970965.1 Alphaproteobacteria bacterium
GGCGCTTATTATGTGCCGACACTCTCGACTGTGAATGGCTATTTGGAGCGCTTAAAGGCCAACCCCAATGCCTATCCGCCCGATGTTCTGGCAAAGGTGCAATGGCGTATTGGCGTCACGGGCAAAAGCCTTGAAAAAGCCTATCCCGCTGGTGTGAAGATTGCTTTTGGCACTGATGCGGGCGTCTCGAAGCATGGCCGCAATGCAGATGAATTTGAGCTGCTCGTGAAGCACGGCATGTCGCCCATGGCCGCCATTCAAGCGGCGACTGTAAATGCGGCGGATTTGCTTGGCGTATCGAAAGACGCAGGGTCGTTGGAGCCGGGCAAGGCTGCAGACATCATTGCGGTTGCGGGTGATCCGTTGACCGATGTGACTGTGCTGAAATCCGTTCGCTTTGTGATGAAGGGCGGCGTTGTCGCCAAGAACGAGCAGTAATCCGCAGCTGACGCAGATTAGAAAACAGCCAGAAGGGCGCGATCCAATACCGGGTCGCGCCCTTTTGCTATGTCCTGTGCGGTAGGCGCGATCGCAATATCAGGGAGAACGCCGCCATCTGGGCGCGGGCTGGTGGGGAAGTAGCCAATCAGTGGCAAGTCAACTTCCAAACCTGAAGCCGGCAGGCGAAGGAAGTAAAAGGCGCCCCCGTTAATGCCGCGCTGATTGCCGCCTGTTGGGCCACCTATCAATTGGCCTAAGCCATGCGTGCGGATCAACAGCGCAAAGTTGAATGTGGCAGAGCTGTTCATAGGTTCCGTAAGGATGGCAACGCGGCCCTTAAAACGGCGCCCTTTGGGCTGAATTTCATCCTCGCCATCGCGCGGCAGCTGATAAAATCCATTACCAATAGCAAGGGCATCCGCGCCCAAATGATCAAAGCTACGGTCCCATGTATCGAGATGGGGAATAAGATGGTTCGGCGTATGGCGATAGCGCACACGCCGATCGAAGAGACGGGCAGAAATGGGCTTGTCGATCAATCGGGCAATAATTTCATGCCCGCAATCCAGCCCGCCTTCATTGCCGCGCAGATCGATGATGAGGCTTTCGGTGCCATTGCTGATTAGGTCATCCATCCGTGCATGGATCCAGCCCTGCCAGTCAGCCTTGCTGTTATAGACGGCCCAGCCGGGCATGGTGAGGATCGCTGCCTTGCCCTGCATCTTCAGTGTCCAGGGGATGTCCGGCGCGGCCCAATCTGCCTGTGCTTTGGCTTGTGGCATCGTGGCGCGGCGCTGGTCCAGTGTGAAGGGCGCGAGGTCGATGGCCAGATGGTCCCCCAATGGGGTTGCGGCCCGAATGTGAAAGGCGTCCGCATCTCTGTGGAGCAAGCCGTAGAAGATGTCGAAATAGTCCCAGTTATCTTCGGCCCGCATCTCGAGCAGCGCGCGGCGCTTTGCTTCATTGCCGCCATCCGCCCTTGCATAGGGGAATGTCTGCGCCAAAATCTGGGCGGCGGACTGGCCATTAATCTCTAAAATGCGCGTGCCGGGTTGCAGGCCTGTGTCAGGGCTAAAATTGTTGGTGACCACCATGTCTTGGCCCAGCCAGCGAAATGCAAAGGGCAAGCGCGGCAGGGGAGTGAAGAGCTGATCAGTGATCGCCTTCTTCTGATTGAAGAAGTTCGCATAGCTATGGCCGCATCGCAGCGTTGCTAAAAACTGAGAGAGCGACAAATAGGCCTCAGCAAGGCCAATCGGCCTGCGCCAGCTGTCTTTCAGCTTTTCAAAATCCTGTGCGATCTGTTGGCGCGTGCGATAGCGGTAAAGACCGGGATGTAGCGTTTCAAAGGCGTCGCGCAGCAGATCAATGTCGGATTGCCATGACTGCGAGTTGGGAGATGCCGCCCATGCCGGCGCGCGCATGAGCAATGGGCCCCCGGCGATACCACCAATAAAGCTGCGGCGGCTTAGCCGGGGGCTTTGCGATTGCATCTAGCGTTATTTCGCAGGCTTCACGAATTTCAGCGTCATCCGGTCAGATTCCCCGATTGCCAGATATTTCGCACGATCCTTATCGCCTTCCACCAGCCGGGGCGGCAGGGTCCAGACTCCGCGAGCATAGTCTTTGGTGTCCTTGGGGTTGGCGTTGATCTCGCTAGAGCCTGCAAAGCGGAAGCCGGCTTGTTCAGCCAGGCGGCGGATTGTGGAGACTTTCATATAGCCGCTTTTGCGTTCTCGCTCATCGCTTTCGCCCTCGGGCAGACGATGGTCTTCAATGCCCAAAACACCGCCGGGTTTGAGCATTGCGAAAATCTCGCGAAACGCTTCAGCGCTATAATCGGCGTCGCCAGCCTGATATTCGCCCATTCGCCAGTTATGGACATTGCGGAAAGTAACGACAGCATCGGCTGTGCCTGGGCTGACGCCAGCGCCACCCAACAAAACGGGAAAATTGGCGCGATCCACTTTGCCATAAGTCGCGGGGTCGCTGCTCAAAAAGCGCGCAATGCTCTCTGAGCCGCGTCCGGTGGGTGTGACGACGATCAGCTTGCCTTTCTCTTTCAGATACGGCGCCAGAATTTCGGTATACCAGCCGCCACCAGGCCAAATCTCAACCACAGTATCGCTGGGCTTAATGCCAAAAAAGGCCAGCGTTTCTGCTGGATGACGATAGATATCGCGGGCTTTG
>JAGWVG010000261.1 GCA_018970965.1 Alphaproteobacteria bacterium
CAATGGAAAGCCGTGCCAGCCGATGCGTCTGCGCAAATTGGGTAAGCGCATCCGCTGCCGCAAGCCCTTCTGCCTCGACACCCGAGACAAGAAGGTCCACCCCCTGATCTGCCAATGTCATCCGCACATTGGCGCTGCGCCGATCCGGCACAAGATGCATTAACAAGCTGCGCAAGGGCCGCATCAGCGCCGCAAGCTGAGGGTGCATGACCGGACATTGCACAAGATCGACAATGCGGCTGGTCTTGGCTGCATTAAACCCCAACAGAATTTGCTTACCCCGCCGCTCTGCCCGCATCGAGACACGGCGGCGACTTTCAGCAGGAGACATATGCGCCGGGCGCAGCGCAACATTCGACACGCCTTGTGCGGCCAAAGCAGAGCGGATGCGCTCGGCCACAAAATCGGCACGTGCAGCGTCATCAACATGCTGCAACTGACAGCCGCCACAGTCTGGCACATGGCGGCAAAGTGGCGTTTGGTGGTGCGGACCAGGCGTTAAGCTGCCATCCGCAGCCAACATATCACCGGGAGCGGCACCCGCGGCATAACGGCCCGAGGCTGTCACGCCATCACCACGCGCAGCCAACCGAACAATGGGTTCACGCATCATCGACTTGCCTCTCCCAACGCCATTGGCAGGGTCAAAAGAAGGTCATCCGCAATTAAGCCCGGCCCCGCCAAAGCGGCGGCGCGGCTGTGGAGCCACAAGGCAGCCTCCGCCGCATGCAATGGATCCATCCCCCGCCCCAGCATTGCGCCTGCAATGCCCGCCAGCACATCTCCGGTGCCAGCGCTTGCCAACCAAGGCGAACTGCCTGCCGCCATCCGCGCTGCTCCATCGGGTGCTGCAATCACTGTGTCAGCGCCTTTAAAGATAAGGGTGGCCCCAGTTTGAGCTGCGGCATAGCGTGCCTGATCAAGCTTGCTGCCCCCGCCTGCGGTGCCGAACAGCGCTGCAAATTCACCCGCATGGGGAGTGAGAAGCGTTGGCGCAGTCCGCTTCTTGAGCATAGCGGGCGCAACCAAGTGCAAGGCATCTGCATCAATCACCAGCGGAATAGCGGTTTCAAGCGCCGCCGCCAATTTCGCGCGCGCGGCCTCATCTCGCCCCAAGCCTGGCCCAATCACCAAGGCGGAAACCCGCTTGTCCGCCAACACATCAGCAAAGGCGCGCGGCACAATGGAAAGTGGCACAGCTGTTGCTTGCCCATCTGCCAGCATGACATAGCCTGCACCGCTTCGTGCCGCTGCCACAGCACTCAGGTTCGCCGCCCCCGGCATGGATCCGGCAATGATTGCGATCAGACCGCGCGTGTACTTATGATCGCGAGCGCGAGGAGGCGCGAGGGATGGGCGGGCCGCCACATGACATACGCTCTGCGCTGCAATGCCAATATCTGCCACGCGCACAAACCCACATAGCCCCGCTGATGGCTGCACCAGGTGCGCCGGCTTCAATGCGCCAAGCGCAATGGTGACGTCCGCAGACATGGCGCCCAAATCTCGGCCATCATCGCTCGCCACGCCACTGGGAAGGTCAGCCGCAACAACAAAGCGCGCGTCGCGCCGCAAATCTGCCAGCCAGGTTGAGAGCGACGCTTCTAGTGGCCGAGACAGGCCCGTTCCGAAAAGACAGTCTAGCAAGACAGGCGCCGCACCAGCGCCTTCCAAATGTTCAACAGGGGCGGCCCATTGATCAGCCGCACGCTGCGCAACCGCTGTGGTTGGAGGCGCCAAGGCGGCCAATCGAACATCCAAACCTTTGTCGCGCAACAGCCGGGCGGCAACATAGCCATCGCCGCCATTATTGCCCGGGCCACACAGCACCAAAACCGGCTGTCCGCCACCAAAGCGCCAGACAGCATCGGCAAGCGCTTGGCCCGCACGCGCCATGAGATCATCTACGCTTATGCCCGCTGCCATGCTGGCCGCTTCCGCTGCGCGCATTTCGGCAGCGGTCAGCACAGGTCCCGTCAGCGGGGTCAATCAGATATCCGCATAGACATGACGTTCAGCCTTCGCACCCGGGTGCGTCACGGCTCCCTGATAGGCCGGGCCCACATTCTGCGCATAGCGCCACAAAGCGCCTGAGCCATAATCATTCACCCGCGGTGTCCAATTCTTTTTGCGCTCTTCAAGCACCTCGGCGGCCACAAGCAAATCAATTGTGCCTTTTTCAGCATCAATCTCAATCAGATCGCCATTTTCGACCAAGGCAATGGGGCCACACTCTGCCGCCTCTGGGCCGACATGGCCAATGCAGAAGCCGCGCGTTGCGCCTGAGAAGCGTCCATCGGTGATGAGGGCCACTTTCTCGCCCATACCAAGGCCATAAAGTGCTGCCGTGGTAGAGAGCATTTCGCGCATACCCGGGCCGCCTTTTGGCCCTTCATAGCGGATGACGACCACTTGCCCGTCCTGAATTTGCCGTGCTTCCACCGCGGCAAAGGCATCTTCTTCGCAATCGAACACAATTGCGGGGCCCTTAAATTGCAGCCGCGCCATGCCGGCGACCTTTACAATCGCGCCATTGGGGGCAAGCGAGCCGCGCAGGCCAACGACTCCGCCGGTGGGCGACAGCGGCTTGGTGGCCGGATAAATGACTTT
>JAGWVG010000262.1 GCA_018970965.1 Alphaproteobacteria bacterium
GCCTTCTCCCTCAGCTAAAGGCAAGAATGACACCGGTTACCATCTTTGGACGTTCTATGCCAGACTCACATCCCGCCCTGCTTCAAATCCACCCTGCCGATAACGTGGGCATCGCGTTGCGGGCATTGAAAGCCGGGGAATGCCATGCCGGGGTAACGTTGCGCACCGATATTGCCCAAGGGCATAAGGCAGCTCTGGGGGCGATTGCCGCAGGTGCGCCCATCCTCAAATATGGCCAACCCATTGGCCGCGCCACGCAAGCCATCACGGCGGGCGCGCATGTCCATGTGCACAATCTGGCAACTGCACTGGAAGGCGAACTTACCTACCGGCCCGGCACGCCAGTGGCGGCGCCAATTGCCGCCGACGATTTGCCTGAATGGCAGGGCTATTTGCGCGCTGATGGCCGCGCCGCAACGCGTAATGAAATCTGGATTTTGCCGAGTGTTGGCTGCGTCGCCATAACGGCAGAGGAAATTGCACGCGCCGCGCGCAACCGGCACGCTGGCCGGATTGACGGCATTTATGCCTTCCCGCATCCCCATGGCTGTTCACAATTGGGGGATGATTTGCAGGGCACCCGCGCAGTGCTGGCGGGGCTCGCCACCAATCCCAATGCTGCTGGCGTTTTGCTGTTGGGTCTGGGCTGCGAGTCTAATCAGCTCGCAGATTTGCTGGAGGCGCTGCCAAGTATGGTGCGCGCCAAAGTGCGGACGTTGTCCAGCCAAAGCGCGGGGGATGAGCTTGCGGTTGCTGCACAGCTCATTGACGAGCTTGTAGACGGTGCAGCCAGCGATCAGCGACAAAGCCTCGCATTTTCCCATTTGACCATCGGCCTCAAATGTGGCGGGTCCGACAGTTTTTCCGGTCTGACGGCCAACCCGTTGGTTGGGCGGCTGTGTGATGTGCTGACCAGTGCGGGCGGGAAAGCCATTTTGACCGAGATTCCAGAAATTTTTGGCGCCGAGCAGCCCTTATTGGACCGCGCTTGCAGCCCCGATGTTTTTGAAGCTGCCGTTACACTCATCAACCGCTTTAAACGTTATTATCTGGATCAGGGGCTTCCCGTTTCGGAAAACCCATCCCCCGGCAATATTGCGGGCGGCATTACAACGCTGGAAGAAAAATCACTGGGCGCCGTCCAAAAAGGCGGCAACGCACCGCTCAACGATGTGTTAGATTATGGCGCACAGGCAAAGCGCAGTGGCCTCTCCTTGCTGGACGCACCCGGAAATGATGCTGTGTCGTCAACTGCACTGGCGGCGGCGGGGGCAACGCTGCTGTTATTCACCACAGGGCGTGGCACGCCCTTGGGCTTTCCTGTTCCAACGCTCAAAATCGCGTCCAATGAAGCGCTGGCCATAGCGAAGCCACACTGGATTGATTTTGACGCATCGCTTGCCTTACGTGCGGGACCAGAGGCGGCAGACCAAGCGTTTCTTGCCCAGATTTGCGCCATTGCCAGCGGCGCACCCAGTACCGCCGAACGTTCTGGACAACGTGCCATTTCCATCTGGAAGCGCGGCGTGACGTTATAGCGATGCAAGAAGCCAGCGCATGTCCGCTTGCCAATGACACCGGTTTCCTATAGCCCATTGCCTCATAGAAATAGTCTTACTAGAACAATGGAACCCAGCTTGACCGACCAGGCACATACCGTAGCAAACGCCTTTGTTTCTGCACGGCGCGCGGCGCAACCTTTGACTGCATATCCCGGGACCCGGCCGATTGATCTGGACGGTGCCTATCGCATTCAGGCGGCTGCAATTGATCTGGATGGCCGCCCCGTCATTGGTTGGAAAGTGGGCCGGATCAACCCGCCGCTAGACAGCCAGTTGGGCAGCAACCGTCTAGCTGGGCCCGTATTTGCAGGGACGGTGATTGAGGCTGCTGAAGATCCCAACCCCGCAATGGCGGTTTTTGGAGGCGGGTTTGCCGCTGCAGAGGCCGAAATGATGCTGCGCATTGCACCGGGCTGGGACGGCCATGTGCCAACCGACGATGCAGGCACCAAAGCAATCCTCGACACAGTGCGTCTGGGTATTGAAATTGCCAGTTCGCCTTATGTCGGCATTAACGAAGATGGCCCGGCCGTCACCATATCAGATTTTGGTAATAATGCCGGCCTTGTGCTTGGCCCCGAAGTGGCAGGTTGGCGCGATCTGGACCTGTGCGCCATTCAGGTGCGCACGGAAATTGATGGCGCAGTGGCTGGCGCGGCGACGGCAGCAACAATGCTGGATGGGCCCTATGGTGCCGTGCGCTTCTTGCTGGGTAATTTGAAGCAGCGCCGCATTGCGGTGCCGGATGGCCTGTGGGTTTCAACAGGCGCCATTACGGGCGTCCACGCCGTTCATATTGGGCAGCAAATCCACGCGCATTTTGAAGGCCATGGATCAGTGGCCTGTCGGATTAGTGCAGCCTCTAGCTGCCAACAAAGTTAACACGGCCATCGGCAACGTCCGATGTAAGGAGAGGTCTATGTCGCAGGCGCACACCAACCCGTCGAAACCAGCGGGCCACTATCGTTGGCTGATAATTGCGCTTTTGTTCTTTGCGACAACCGTCAATTATGTG
>JAGWVG010000263.1 GCA_018970965.1 Alphaproteobacteria bacterium
CGCAACAATGGGGGCAGTTGCAGCGGTAATCCCACCAATGGCGACACAGGGGATGGGCGACACAACAGTCCACCAGCTCAGAATTGCTGGGTCTGCCTGATGCGCAACGTACTTGGTTGTTGTCGGGAAGAAGGCGCCAAAAGCCACATAATCTGCCCCGGCCTCCCCTGCCTCCATCGCAAGGTGCCGGCTGTTATGGCAGGTGACGCCAATTTGTGCCTCGCGCCCCAAAATCTCGCGCGCCTCGCGCGGATCGCCATCATCTTGACCCAGATGCACGCCATCCGCGCCCAATCGCTTGGCCAAAGCTATGCTGTCATTGATGATGAAGGCAACGTCGCGTTCAGCACAAATGGCCTGCAAAGGCTCAGCTGCGCGCGCAATTGCATGATCATCCGGCCCTTTGAGGCGCAGTTGGAATGCCGCCACGGGGCCCGCATCAAGTGCCGCCTTCAGCCGATCCGCAAAACGATCATCAATTTGCGGGGGTGAAAGCAGATAAAGCTCGGCAGGCTCACGGTCTTCCGCCGCAAAGCGTTCAGCAAAGCCTTGCGGCACTTCGGGAAGGTCAAGATCATCCATAGCAGGCGCTATAAGCGGCTAGGTGGCGCAGCGGTAGCCCTATAAACGGGGGCGACGGCTACGTCCGCCGCCGCCCTCCTCTCCCAAGCTTAGGCCGTCTTTTGGGTGGACGCCGTATAAATAGCGTCAATCGCCTCACCCAAAGAGGCGTCAAATTCTGCATCGGTCATTTGATGACGCAAATCTTCCAGCAGCGCGCGGCTAAAGCTGGCGATGATGCCCCGGTTCTTCGCAAGCTCAACGCACGCATCGGGACGGTTATACCCGCCTGACAAGGCCACTACGCGCAGCACGCGGGGATGATCAACCAGCGCATCAAAATGCCCTGGCGTCACCGGCAGGCTCAGCTTCAGCATCACTTTGGCATCGCCCGGCATATCGTCGAGCGCCTTTGCCATTTCTTCAACCAAAAGAGCATCGCATTGCGCGCGTTCGGCACTCTTGATGTTGATTTCAGGCTCCAACATCGGGATCAAGCCGGCAGCCAATACTTGCTGACCCACCTCAACTTGCTGGCGGACAATATCGGCGATGCCCGCGCGATTGGCGAGATTGATGACAGAGCGTTCCTTGGTGCCAAAAACACCCAAGCTCTTGGCGCGCGCCAACAGCGTGTCGAGATCAGGCATGGCCTTCATCATCTGCACGCCTTGGGCTTCATCCTCGAGGCCCTTATCAATCTTGATAAAGGGCACGACGCCCTTGTCCCACAAAGCGGTCGGCGTGGGCTTGCCACTCACCTCGCCATCCATCGTCTTTTCAAACAAAATGGCGCCAATCACCTTATCGCCCGTGAAAGCGCTGGAAGAGATAATTCGGCTGCGCATTTGGTGGATAAGGCCAAACATTTCGGCATCGCCTGAATAGGCGTCCTCAGAAATGCCATAACCTTTCAGCGCCTTGGGCGTTGAGCCCCCGCTCTGATCCAAAGCTGCAATAAAGCCTTTGCCGTTGGCAATCTTGTCGAGCATCTTAGGATCAGTCATCGTTTACCTCGCTTTTGGGTCGAGCTGCATACGTATGCAGCGTTAGTCGGAAAAAACCCCGACGGGCAAGACCGCCGGGGCAAAAATTCTGCTATTTTGTGAGTAATGCCGTCACTCCGGGTAGGTCACGCCCTTCCATCCACTCCAGAAACGCGCCGCCTGCTGTAGAGATAAAGCTGAAATCACCCGCAACACCGGCATGGTTAAGCGCTGCGACGGTATCGCCGCCGCCTGCGACCGAAACCAAAGAGCCTTCTTTGGTCAACGCAGCCGCTGTGCGCGCCAGCGCGACAGTTGCCTTATCAAAGGGCACGGTCTCAAATGCGCCCATGGGGCCGTTCCACACTAAGGTTCGACAGGTTTTCAAGACATCGCCCAGCGCCTCAACTGCCGCAGCCCCAACGTCCAAAATCATTTCATCGGCTGCCACTTCATGCACATTGCACGTGCGCAGCGAGGCCGGATTGGCGGCAAATTCCTTTGCCACCACAACATCATAGGGCAGATGCACTGTGCAGCCCGCAGCATCTGCGGCATCCATAATGGCATCAGCTGTATCGGTGAGATCATGCTCGCACAGCGATTTGCCGACATCCACCCCGCGCGCTGCGAGGAAGGTGTTGGCCATGCCGCCACCGATAATGAGATGATCGACCCGCGACACAAGATGTTTCAAAACGTCGAGCTTGGTCGAGACTTTCGCGCCGCCCACAACCGCGGCCACAGGCTTTTCGGGTGCGCCCAAGGCTTTTTCAAGCGCGACCAATTCGGCCTCCATCGACCGGCCCGCAAATGCTGGCAGCTTATGCGCCAGCCCTTCGGTTGACGCATGGGCGCGGTGCGCGGCTGAAAACGCATCGTTGACGTAAAGATCACCCAACGCTGCCATCTCAGCGACAAGGCCGAGATCATTCTTCTCTTCCCCTGCGTGAAAGCGGGTATTTTCAAGAATAGTGATGCTGCCGGATGTCAGCCCAGCCACTGCTGCA
>JAGWVG010000018.1 GCA_018970965.1 Alphaproteobacteria bacterium
TTCCCTTTGAAGCTGAGGTGGGCAGCGCGGGCCTAAATGTCAATAATCAAGGCGCATCAATGACGACCCGTGCCCAGCATAAAATACGCACTGACTGCGCACCATTTCGCTTGAGCAGCTTGGCACACGCATTTGCAGTTGCGCCGGACGTATAAACATCATCCACCAGCAAGACATCCTTCCCCTGAACAAGGCTGCCAAAGCCATTTGCGAGGCGAAACACGCCCCGCACCTCAATCGCGCGGTCCTTCTGGCTGAGGCGGCCCAAAGGACGCGTGCGGCGTGTCCGAACAAGGGCCTGGGGATGAACCAGTTGGCCAGTATGGCTTGCAACACATCGCGCAATAAGCAGCGATTGATTAAACCCCCGCTGCCACAGCCGTGTCCAATGAAGGGGCACGGGTATAAGCAATGCGTCAGGATATGCCGCAGCGTGTCGTGCCATAAGCCGCGCCATAACATGCGCGAATTGTGGCTTACGTCCATATTTCAACCGCAGCACCAATCGCCGCGCAATCGGGCCGTAATCGACAGCTGCCAGAACACCATCATGATCGGGGGGATGCGCCAAGCATGTCGCACAGATCAGGCCCGCCTCCTGAATGGGGGTCGCGCATCGCAGACATCCCGCCCCCGTGATCTGATCAAGCTGCAGCCAGCAAGATGCACAGAAATCACCAATAAAGGGCTGTATGCCCCCGCACCCCGCACAGCGCCGCGGCAAGGCGAAATCTAATGGCCATGAAATAATCTGCCGAATGAGGCGCATGACATATTGTCGCTCGCGTGCGACGCGGGCACAAGCGCCGCATGTCCGACCCAATTTTCTCTCGCAGCCGCAGACGCTTGGTGCGCAGCATCGCCTTGGCGGCGCCTGCCGACTCGCAATGGTTGCTTGATCGCATGACTGAAGAATTGGTCGACCGGCTTGATTTTATCAGCATTGATGCCCGCTCCGCCTTGGTCATCGGTCATGGCGCAAAAGCCTTACGGGCAAAGTTTCCGCATGAGACTCAAATCTTAAGCTGTGATCTGGCTGCAGGCCCCGGCGTCGATATCATCGCTGAGGAAGATCGGCTGCCCATTGCTGATGGCAGTCAAGATCTGATCATGGCCTGCGGCACACTGGATAATATTGACGATTTACCCGGCGCGTTGATCCTCATGCGACGCGCCCTAAAACCGGGCGGGCTATTCCTCGGCGCATTGCTTGGCGCGGGCAGTCTCAGCCAATTGCGCGCATGCACGCTTAAGGCTGAAACGGAATTGACTGGCCAGATGGCACTCCGCTTTCACCCCCAAATTGACGTCCGCTCGGCGGGCGATTTGCTGTTTCGGGCTGGGTTTTCAACTCCCGTTGCAGACCAAGAAAATATTTCTGTAACTTATTCCAATCTCGGCCGCTTGCGTGCCGATGTGAAGGCTGCGGGTGCCAGCAACGCCCTGTCTATGATCCAGCCCATGCCTCGTGTCGTGGCAAAGGCTTTGCGGGCCAGCATGCTCGGTGCGCCATTTCAGGAAGAATTCGCCCCCATTTACATGACGGGGTGGGCCCCAGTGGCGGGCGAGCAACGCCCCTCAGGCCCTTCTAAAGGACTTTTTTAAGCGCCTCGACAAGTGGGACATCCGCTGGCGGCATTGGCAGCTGATGCATATCATCAACGCGCACCCATTTTAGCGCGTCGGCAGCAAGTGCTTGGGGTGTGCCGCGCCAATGGCGTACGAGATAGAGCAACAAAACCATATGAGCATCGCCTTGCGCCTCTGTAGCAAAAGACAGCGGTACCAAATCATCAGCACCCAGCTCAATGGCCAGCTCTTCCTCCAGCTCTCGCACCAAGGCGGCCTCAGGATGTTCGCCAGCCTCAACTTTACCGCCAGGGAATTCCCAAAGGCCCGCCATCGCTTTTCCAGCAGGCCGCTGTTGAAGCAAGACGCGCCCATCGGAGTGGACAAGGGCTGCAGCTACAATGATGCGCAATGCAGCGTGGTTTGGGTTCGGTTGCATCACCAAGCTATAGGGACAGCATAACAAATCTGGCAACAGGCGCTCTGCGCAGAGCTGTGCCCAAACAAATCCCCCACCCATTCACCATTTATTAGCACCAACCAGCGATAAAAGGCTTCGATCCGGACGGGATCGCTTGAGACTTGCTTCAACTCCAGGGGATTTCTAATGTTTTCACTTCTTCGCAAGCTTCGGAAAGACGAGAAGGGCGCATCAGCAGTTGAATATGTGCTGATTGTCGTGATCGTCGCAATTGGCATTATCGCTGGCGTGCAATCATTCGGTTCTAACTTGTCAGGCAAGTTTAGCAGCGCTGGCACCACCATTGCAGGTGCGAAATAATAAAAGACGCTCTTTAGCGGCCACCTATCTTGGTGGTGCACGAAAAGGCGGGCCGTTATGGCCCGCCTTTTTTATGGCGTAACCGGGCTGGAAATAATCAGCTTCACTTTTTGGCCCGGCTTGAGTGCATCGCCCTCTGCAAGCCCATTAAGCACCCGAAAACGCTCTACCTTATAATCTGGATAAGCCATTTTTTCCGCCAGAGACGCAACGCTATCCTCCGCCTTTACCGTAACAATCGAAACGCGCCGGGCGCGAATGGCCGCAACCTCATTTGCTGTCAGTCGTCGAACGCTTTGAAACAGACTGTCGAAAGGCACCGCGCCCAGAGGAGTGATTGCAACGATATGATAGGCTTGGTTCGCCGCAAATTCATAAGCGTAAACAGTAACATCAACTGGCCCAGAGGATGTGCTGGCGCGCGCAAGCGCATAAGCAACAGGCAAGCCATTAATTGTGGTTCTCCGAGGCGCGCCATAGGTCAATTGCGTTTGCCCACCGACACTTCGAAACACTTGCCCTAAATAGGCCTCCAAATCGCCTTGATAAGCCGCAGCTGAAAACTGGGCTTGCCCACCATTTCCGGTGATGGAGACCGCAGAAGGCCCGTTTGAAAGCACGTAGCCCGCAGGAGCGTTGAACGTGAGCCGCAAACTGGGGTGACGAAAGCTGCTTCCTTCTACAACACCCTGTTTGGGATCATCATCATACAACATGCCGTCTAACATGTTCAGAAAGGCATCGCGGTTGGTGATGTGCCCGGTTGCTACAAGCTGCCCCGCTCGCTGCCGCGCGCGGACAACTCGGCTTGCAGGATCTGGGTGCGTGCTGGCCCATTCTGGCAGAGACTTGTCTCCGCGCCCTTCCCGCCGAGCATCAAGCGCGGTTTGGCTTGCCAGCGAAGCTAACATTGTGGATGCAGCCAAGGGTTCATACCCGCTGCGCGCGAGATATGTGATGCCAAGATCATCAGCCTCATATTCCTGCGCCCGCGAATAGCTCAGCACATATCGCTGCGCGATCGCACTCCCTAATTGCTGGCCTAAACGTGCGCCGCTGTCTCCCAACAACACCCCGCCCAACACCGTCGCCAAGAGGGCACCCAACCCTGCGCGGTTAGCTTTGTTGCTGCGCTTTTGCGAATGCTGTGCCGCAACGTGACCAACTTCATGGCCAAGCACTGAGGCAAGCTCTGCCTCATTGTTCATCAACGCCATTAATTGACGGGTCACATAAACATAGCCACCCGGAATGGCGAAGGCGTTGTTCACAGACGAATTTAGCAGGGAAATTGTGAACTCGCTGGGCGCTGCTGCCAAGCCAGATTGCGCGGCCACAGTGCGACCAATGCGCGTGACATAGGTAGCCTGCGGCCCGGTATAGAGGCCGCCAAATTCTTCAAGCAATTGCGGATGCGCTTTCGCCCCTTCGGCCTTGTCGCGCGCCGAGATGGCTTGAGGTGCAGTCGCAGCTGCCGTTACAGGCTGCTGAGCGGACGAACTGGTGGTGTACGCCGCGCCGGCAATTAAAGTGACCGAGGCCGCACTATATAGCCAAATTTTCATCACACACTCCCTGATGCCAGAGCCAATCTGGCAGCCATGAAGCTGGTCAGAGCACGCCCATGGCAAGGAATTTTTCGCGCCGTTCGCGTCGCAGCGCAACTGCATCTTTGCCGGCAAGCGCGTCCAAAGACTTAGCAATGGCTTTGCCAAGTGCGCTGATTGCTTCCGTAGAAGAACGATGCGCCCCGCCTACAGGTTCCGGTACAATCTCATCGGCGATGCCCAAACGCTGCAAATCTTGCGCGGTGATTCGCATGGCTTCGGCCGCATCAGCGGCTTTTTCAGACGTTCGCCACAAAATAGAAGCGCAGCCCTCAGGCGAAATGACCGAGTAAACAGCATGTTCAAACATCAGCACCCGGTTGGCCGCCGCCAAAGCGACCGCCCCGCCAGATCCGCCCTCGCCGACAATTGCAGCAACCATTGGAACACCCAATTCAAGGCATTTTTCGGTTGATCGGGCAATGGCTTCTGCTTGGCCACGCTCTTCGGCTTGAACCCCCGGAAAGGCGCCTGATGTATCGACCAACGTGACCACCGGAACACCAAACCGATCTGCCAATTCCATCAACCGAATGGCCTTGCGATAACCTTCGGGTTTTCCCATCCCAAAATTATGCTTGATGCGCGAGGCCGTATCATCGCCCTTTTCATGGCCAATGATCATCACACGGCGTCCACCAATACGCCCTAAACCGCCCATGATGGCTTGATCGTCCGCGAAAGCGCGATCCCCCGCAAGCGGCATGAAATCATCGACCATATCGGCAATGAAATGCTTGAAATGCGGCCGCTCAGGATGCCGCGCGACCTGCGTTTTCTGCCAAGGTGTTAGCTTGGCATAGGTCTCGCGCAAAAGCTTTTCCGCTTTCGCTTCCAGCTTTTCAATTTCTGGACCGATATTCACCGTGTCCGCGCTGTCACGCAGTTCAGCAATCCTTGCCTGAAGTTCGGCGACGGGCTTTTCAAATTCGAGCAGAGCAACCATGATTTAGCGGTTAGGAGCGCCGGGGCCGAACGTCAACGAGAGGATGCCGCGAAGTCACAAGATCAACCAATCGTTGCCGATCAACATGGGTGTAAATTTCAGTCGTTGCGATGTCTGCATGGCCCAGCAACATTTGCAAAGCGCGCAAATCTGCGCCGCCTTCCAGCAGGTGCGTGGCAAAGGCATGACGCAAGACATGGGGACTAACTCGATCGGGCGAAACCCCTGCAGAACCAGCTAATTCTTTGATCATCTGAAACAATCGAACACGGCTGAGATGTGTGCGGCCCGAGGGGAAAAGCCAGTTGCTCCCAGCCGGACGTACGCTCAACCATTCTGCCACGGCGGCGCGGGCCCGGTCGGACACGGGCACAAGCCGTTCTTTATCCCCCTTGCCACGCAAAATCGCAAAAGGCCGATCAATGACAATGGCGCGCACATCCAGCGAGACAGCCTCTGTCGCGCGCAGGCCTGAGCCATAAAGAATCTCAACCAAGGCGTGCAGTCGAATATCTGTATGTTTGGGATGGGCGCTTCGCTTTCGCCGCTCTAGCTCTTCGAACAAAGCTGTTACATCAGCGTGGCTTAACGTTTTGGGTAAGGGTCGCCCCCTGCTGGGCCGCGGCAATGCCGAGGATGGATCGTCCGCGCGATGCCCCTCTTCTGCTAGAAAGGCATAAAAACGCCGCAAAGCCGAAGATTTTCGCGCAACAGAGGTTGCTGCCAAATCCGCCCAATGCTCCGCCAGGCGATGAAGGTCATCTCCCGTGGCGGCATGCAATCGCCCCGCTAAAAGCGATGAAGCCGACCGCAAATCAGAATGATAGGCCATAAGGCTATTGCGCGCTGCGCCCGCCTCAGCTGACATCATCTCTAAAAAGCGGCCAATTAGCCGAAGATCATCGCCGGGGTGCATATTAAGCCCGAGTGACTGCCTCGGCCGCGATCATGCGGGCTTCAGGCTCCAACCCAACCCGCCGCAAGGCTGAAACGATGTGGTAGAGATGTTCTGGCGGAATATCAGACCAATTATCGGCTTGAAGCCCTACTGCGCATAAAATGGCGACTGCACCGGGCGCGTGCAACTGCACAGCGCGGTCCAGCGCATCGGTCCACCGGGAACGTCGACCTAAGGCGACACCCATTTTATCCGCTATTGACGCAACGTCTTGCCCTGGCACGCGCCCCAAAGCCGCAAGCCCCGCAAACAACATCCGTGCGCGTAAATCTCCATCATTTTCACTGGCGCTGCCAAAATCTTGAATACGGCTCGCAGTAACGCCTGATATCGGCCTTGGGCTAGCGACCGCGAGATACCCCCAAGACAGATCATCCCCGGCCTCTGAAACAACCGACAGCCAACGCGCCGCATATCGATCAAGCCCTGCCGACAGCATAGCTTCAATCAGCTTTGGTGCTTGATCCGCCAAATCCGCTGACGGGCGGATACGCGCGGCGGCCCGCGCCGTCACAATCTGCCGCGCATAAGCTTGCCAAGGGCCGTCGCTCTCGCGCGCCCAAAGCCGCGCCATTGAGTCGACACGTGCCTCTTCATCCCCACCCGCATAGCTATCACGCAGCAAATCAAACAGCGGATTGCCGTCGTCCGCGGGATCCTGCTCAGCAAAGGCCGCGCCATAAAAGTCAACCAGTGCCGCGCTTGATAAGATGCCCATCGATGCGGCCCGTTCAGCATCTGGCAAACGCTGCGTGTAACTTAAAAGAGGTGCCTGTGCGCGCCACGCCTGCACCCGCACATTGACGGACTGCATCAATCGATCCGGTATCTGCAACCCCGTGGCCGTTGCCATTCCATAACGCCAAACATCGAGCCGCTGGATCGCATCCCAATTAATTGTCACCGCGCGGCGCGCATCCTGCGCAGCACCAACGACTTTCTCAGCCAGCAACACATCAACATCATTATCGCCACGCCGGCTGCGCGCGCGGTCAAGCTGCGCGGTCGCGAGAGAGCCTTCCCCCGAAAATGCAGAACAAATGGCCCGTGCCAATGTCCAGGCTGTATCGCGGTTGTTCACATCCGCGCCAATCGTCATGGGACACAAAGCCGCGGGGTCTGCAGACGCGAGGCTTGCTTGCATACCAAAGGCGTACAGCGCCGGACTATATTGATCGACATCAACGGCCTGAACCAAATTCCGCGCCGAGACAGCCTCACCCATTCGGACCAACAGCCAAGCGCGCTCTGCGGCCCAATCGGCGTGGGACACGTTGGCAGGTGTATCTGCGCGGCTCAGCAATGCCCGACGCAAAACAATTGAGGCCCAGCGCGATGCAATTGGCGCATCTAAATGGCGCATCACACCTGTCAGATAGCGACCATTCATGCCTGCAAAAGCAGCCGCCCCCATATCGCCATCACGCCGCCCTAATAGCCCGACGCGATTGCCGGGCCGACGGGCCTGAGGCGGAATATCGGGAATAGCGGCAGCCGACGTTGCATTTTCTAACGATGGGTCTGTCGGCCCAGCGGCGATATCACTCGCCGGATCACCGCTGGCGATCGGCGCGCCAATTGCTGGAGACATTGGCGCCGCCGCTGGCGGACGCGGTGCCGTTGGCGTTCTGGCAGGCGCGGCCTGTTCAGGCCGACGCGCCGGCGCCTCTGGTGCATCTCCAAAGCCGGGTGGCAAAATTGATTCGGGCCGGTCTTGCCCCAAAGCAGGCAGCGCCAAGGCAATTGCGACACAAGATGCGGCCCAAAGGCCATAAGTGATGCGCTTACGCGCCATAGTCTCTACCAACAATTTTGTGCTTCACGAGTGCGCCTTTTGCCCGATTGGCCTGTGCTGTGTATAGCCCCAATCATGAATTCGCAGACGCCCCCCCCAAGTGATCCTGAAACCAAGCCAATCGCACTTGTCGGCATGATGGGCGTTGGCAAAACCAGCATCGGCAAGCGCTTGGCGCAGAAATTGAAATTGCCTTTTGTGGATGCGGATCAGGAAATTGTTGATGCGGCTGGGCTTAGCATCCCCGAAATCTTTGAAAAATTTGGCGAGCCGCACTTCCGCGATGGCGAACGTCGCGTAATTGCGCGGCTGTTGGATGGCAGGAGAAAGATTATTGCCACAGGAGGTGGCGCCTTCATAAATGCAGAAACGCGCCGCTTGATGCTGGATCGCGCCATCGTCATTTGGCTTGATGCGGATATTGATACGTTGGTCGAGCGAACTGCGCGCAAAGGCGATCGCCCCCTGCTCGCCCAAGGCGATCCGCGTGAAATTTTGACCCGGCTGGCAGCCGAACGAAACCCAATTTATGCCGAAGCGCACATCCATGTGAAAAGCATGTCGAACCCACATGAAACGACGCTCGAAAAGATTTTAAAGGCGCTGAAATGACAAGCATTGTAAATGTTGGCTTGGGGGCCCGCAGCTATGACATCCACATTGGCAACGGGTTGATTGATCAATCTGCCCAGTTGCTCGGCGCGATGCTTGGCAGCCGGCGCCCAATCATCATTACGGACACTCATGTTGCCCAAGCGCAGCTGCCGCGCCTCCAGCGCGCATTGGGGGGTGACAGCCACGCCCTTATTTTGCCTGCAGGCGAAACTACAAAGAGCTGGCAATATTTAGAGCAATTGACCGATGAGCTGCTTGATCTTGGCGTCGAGCGCGGCGACAAACTTATTGCCCTAGGCGGCGGGGTCATTGGAGATCTGGTTGGATTTGCGGCCTCTATTGTCAAACGGGGTTGCGGCTTCATTCAAGTACCAACCAGCCTGCTGGCAATGGTTGATAGTTCGGTCGGCGGAAAAACAGCCATCAATGTGCGCGCAGGCAAGAATTTGATTGGCAGCTTTCATCAGCCCGCGATGGTGATGATTGATCCCAGTGTTCTCGACACGCTTCCTGATCGCCAGATGCGCGCCGGCTATGCTGAAATCGTTAAATATGGGCTCATCAACGATGCCCATTTTTTTGAATGGTGTGAAAGCCACGCAAAGCAGGTGCTTGCGCGCAACCCCGAGGCGTTAACCACGGCCATTGCACACAGTGTCCGCACCAAAGCCGACATCGTGGCCGCTGATGAACGTGAGACAAAAGACCAACGCGCCCTGCTGAACCTCGGCCATACTTTTGGCCACGCGCTTGAGGCCGATACGGGCTTTTCTGAAACGCTGTTTCATGGCGAGGCCGTGGCGGCCGGCATGGCGTTGGCCTTTGGATATTCTGCTGCCAGTGGCCGCTGCGCCGCTGATGCCGCTGTGCGCGTGCGCGCCCATTTGGAAGCGATTGGCTTGCCCGCAAGTCTTTCGGCCGCGCATGTAAAAGGCACTGGCACTGACTTGGTGGCGCATATGCTGCATGACAAAAAAATGGCGGGCGGCACCCTCCCCTTCATCCTCGCGCAGGGCATTGGCCAATCTTATGTCGATCGCACTGTGCAACTGGCAGAGATCGCCAAATTTTTAGATGGAAGCCGCGGCTAACTCCGCCATAAACGCCAGGCGAGCCAAAGCCAGCCGAAGATCATCGCAAGCCCACCAATTGGCGTAACTGCCCCCAACCAACGCGGCGCGCCCAGGGCCATCGCGTATAAAGTTGCGGCGAAAATGACCGCACCGCCCAACAAGACCGAAGCGGGATTAGGCTGATCTTTGCCCAGAGCAATCACAGCAACGGCGTGAACCAAAAGGTAAAAGCTCCCTGTTTTAAGCCAGTCTGCGGCGGCACCCTGCGCCGCATGTGCCCCGAATGCACCAGCAGCGATCGCGATGGCTGCGGCAAGTGCTGCAAATATTTGGATCATGACTTAGGGCTCCGATGGTAAATTTCCTTCAACGCCTGCAAGTCCCCCGTCTCAATCTGCGCCTTTAGTCTTGCGGCATCGCGCGTGCGATAATCACTTTCGCCATCATCAATGGCCCCTTGGCTCTGGCCTAACGCCGCTAAGGCTTGCCGACCCATCAGCACCGCCGATTCATGCACCTCGCGCACCACACCCGCCAGATCGAGATCATCAAAGGCAATAAGCTGCCGACGATCATAAGCGCGCACAAATACCGCTGCCTGCGGAAACGCCTCAAGAACCAGCTCAACTTGTGCAGCCTTCAATTCCGCATCGTCCAAGCAGAATAAGATCAGCTGCGCTTCTTCAGCGCCCGCCTTGCGCAAAATATCAACGCGTCGCCCGTCGCCATAATAGACTTTGGCCCCGAAGGTGCCGCTGCGCTCAATTTGTGCGGGCTTTACGTCAATCAACGTAACTGAAACGCCGCGCGCCAACAGAATTTGGGACACCGTCTGCCCGAAGCGGCCAAAGCCAATAATTATGGCCCGGGCAGCCAAGCCCTGCGGTGGGCCGTCTGGCAAATCGCTCTCGGCAACAGCCGGGAATTCAAATCGCCGTGCAATCATCAATAAAAACGGCGTCGACGCCATCGACAGTGTTACAATCGCGCTAAATAAACTGGCTGCCTCAGGTTCAATCAACAGCGCTTGCTGCGCTTGGGTGAACAGCACAAAACCAAATTCTCCGCCTTGGCTCAGCAACAGCCCAAGGCCGAGCGCGGGCCGGACGGCCATTCCAAAGGCGCGACACACACCCCAGATGACAGCCGTTTTAACGACCACCAAAAGCGCTGCAAAACCAATTACGTAAATCGGATTGGCGAGGATCGCAGGGACATCCAGAACCATTCCAACAGCAACAAAGAAAAGGCCAAGCAAGATTGATCGAAAGGGCTCAATATCGCTCTCAATTTCATGCCGATACGGCGAATCTGCCAGCATCACGCCGGCCACAAAGGCCCCCAGTGCCGTCGACAAATGCAGGGCTTCCATAAGCGCGGCAGCCCCAAGAACAGTAAATAAGCCGACGACCACGAATAATTCACGCTCTCCCAGCCGGCCCGTCAGTCGCAGCAGCGGGCGGATCAGGAAACGCCCAGCCAATACCAAACCGGCGACCGCACCAATGGTGTAAAGCCCCAGCATCCATCCCGGTGGGGTGGCGGGATCAACGGGCGCACGCGATAAAGCGGCGATAACTGTAATGAGCGGCACAATGGCCAAATCTTGAAACAGCAAGATGGAAAAGGCCCGCTCTCCAAAAGGCGTGTTGATCCGCCCCGAGGATTTGAGGCTGGGCAACACCTGCGCCGTGGAAGAGAGCGCTAAGGGCAAACCAAGCGCAATGGCCGCCCCCCAAGTAAATCCTCCAAATATCTGCACCATCGCAGCCAACGCCAAACCGCAAAGGACAACCTGCAACGCACCCAAACCAAAAATATCGCGCTTCAATCGCCAAAGCCGTTGCGGGCTCAATTCGAGCCCGACCAAGAAAAGAAGCAGGGCAATGCCTATTTCAGCGAGCGCCAGTTTAGATTCGCCGCCGCCGGCAAGACCCAGCCCATGAGGCCCAATTAAGGCACCCGCAATAAGATAACCCAGCACGGCGCCAAGGCCCCAGCGCCGAAACAGGGTGACAAGGGCAAGCCCTGCGCCCAAAAGCACAACCGCTTCTTGAAGGAACGACCCATGCATTAGCTTGCCGCGCGCTGAGCGGCCAGTGCTGCGGCTTTAAAGGGCAAACAAATTGCCCCGTGGCGACCGGGATGCGCCCGCGCCTCTTCCAGCACCGATATGCCGGGCCAATTAGGGGCTGTTTGCCGAGAGCCACTTAACCAATCCTCAAGATCCGCCGCCATCTGCGCCAGCTGTGCTGCCGACATCCCGATAATATGCGTTCCCAAAAGATAAGCCGACGCTTGCCCTAAGGCACAGGTGCGCACTTGTTGCGCAAAATCAGCGACATTCCCGTCTGCATCCAATGTGAGATCAACGAGAATATGGCTGCCGCAAACGGGCGCGCGCTGATCTACACTTGCATCCGGCTTTGCGAGCCGCCCCAAATGCGGGATATTGGCCGCCATGCGAAGAATATCGGGGGTGTAAAGCGTGCCCGCCATTGCTTAGCGATCAATGCCCGAAGGCGCGTCAGCTTTTACATCTGGCTTAATCTTTTGGCGCTCTTTCACAAAATCTACCAACGCGCGCGAGCTTGCATTGAGCAAGGGATATGTATGGCTTTGCTCCATCCACTGGGGCCGCTTCGCCGCCGCTCCATAGACGACATTATACCCCAAGGAGAAAAACAGGAAGACCACGCTGGCCAGCACCAAGCCCTTCACCGCGCCAAAGCCAAAGCCCAAAACACGATCAAATGACCCGACAAAGCTGTTGCGGGTCTGGCTACCAATGCGACGTGCAATCATCCGGCCGCCAAACATCGCAAGCCCAAAAACCAGCGCGGCAGCCAAAGTAGAGGCACCGGATGCCGTTCCCACTGTTTTTTCTAAAGCTGAGGCCACGGGCGCATGAAACAACCGGACTGCGGCAATGGCAAACACCCAAGCCGCCAGCGACAGAGCCTCGGTTACAAAACCCCGCGCAAAGCCCAACAAACCAGCACCGCCCATGAGCAGCAAAACAAGGATATCAAGAGATGTCATGCAACAGGGCTATCCCCGTCCAAGCAGATGGTCAACGAATTGCCCCAAGGTGCGAAACGATTGCGTCGAAATGGCGCTGGCCTCTGTTGTTCCCCCCGCGGGGACCAAAGCCTTTTCAAAGCCCAGCTTTGCTGCCTCTTTCAGCCGCAGGCCCGCATGTGCGACGGGCCGAATTTCGCCCGACAAGGCAACTTCGCCAAAGGCAATTGTATCAATAGGAACCGGCCGTTCGGACCATGCAGAAATAATGGCGGCGGCCACGGCCAAATCAGCAGCCGGGTCGGACAGGCGATATCCCCCTGCGATGTTCAGATAAACCTCGGCCGCCGAGAGCGAGAGGCCGCAGCGCGCTTCAAGGACTGCCAAAATCATCGCCAATCGGCCCGAATCCCAGCCTACCACGGCACGACGTGGCGTTGCCCCACTTGCCAAGCGCACCGTCAGCGCCTGCACCTCCACCAAAACTGGCCGTGTCCCTTCCA